>JAICSC010000273.1 GCA_025937085.1 Nocardioides sp. | reverse complement strand
TCTTGGTCGCGATCGCGATCTGGGTCAGCCGCGAGGCGTTGCTGGGAAGCCCGCTGCCGCCGTTCGCCTGCCACGTGCCGAGCGAGAACTGCAGCCCGCCGTAGTAGCCGTTGCCGGTGTTGGTGGCCCAGTTGCCGCCGGACTCGCACTGCGCGAGGCGGTCCCACACCGTGTTGCCACCGGCGAAGTTGGTGGTCGCCACGGTCTTGGTGCCGATCCGCTCGACCTGTGCGACGGGGTCCCGCAGGACGTGCTGCGACAGCACCTTCCGCGCCACCAGCTCGCCGTTGCGGAACATGATCCGGTAGGTCACGTCGCGCAGCCCGTCGTGGCCGGCGCGCACGACCGTGCTACGACCCTTCAGCATCGACGAGTCGTCGTGGGTCAGGGTCGAGAACGGCACCGTCTCGCCGTCCACGTGCTTGCGCACGATGCGGATCCGGTCGAGGACGACCTTGTCACCCTTGGTCAGCGCGTGGTGCAGGCCCGGGTGGACGACGTCGTCCTTGCCCAGCTTCACGTTCAGCGCCTTCAGGGCCTGGGCGACGGTGTACGCCGGGACGGTCCGGTGCACCGCCTTCTTGCCGCCGATCACGAACGTGAGCCGCTTCGGCGTCGCGATCGAGATCCGCAGACCGTCGCGGGTGATGCCCGCGCCCCGGCTCACCGACAGGTGCGACCGGTCGAAGCTGCGGTTGATCTCCTGCAGGGCATCGCGGACGTCGGTCGCGGTCACCCAGTACGTCGTGGTGGCACCGTCGACCTCCAGCTTCAGCGGCTTGCCGTAGCGGACCGCGATGCTGGTGCCGTCGTTGACCGGCTGGTCGAGGGCCGGGGCGACCTCGTCGTGCGACCGGAGGGAGATGCCCTGGTCCTTCAGGACCTGCCCCACCGTGTCGCCGGTGGCGGTCACGTGCTCCACGTGACCGTCCACGTTGAGGGTCACGTCCTTACCCATCGACGCGTAGCCGACGGTGGTCCCCACCACTGCCGCCAGTGCGACCGCACCGGCGGCCACCAGGGCTGCCTTGCTCTTGCTGACTCGTGCGAACTTCTGGCGCACAGCTCTCCAGACGTCGTACTCCCCGGGCCTCGGGACGGCGCCGGTCTCGCACGAGCAACAATCCAGAACCTGGTGGCACTCATGCAGAAGGCTGCGTCCCGAAGAGGTTCGCAGCCCCGACGCCGGACTCGCATGAAGCACCCGATCCCGGCCAACAGCAACGAGACGTTACGTGGCTCGGCAACGACGTCCAACTCCGCGTCCCATCATGTGACGAGGCTCTCGCCGCCCGAAAAGCGCTTGTTGACGCCCAGTTACGGAGCAGTTAGGAGGCCGTTAGGTGGCCGCAAGGGGGCATCCAGGGACGCGGTCGAGGTGCGTCGAGACGTCACCAGGCGCCGCCGAACGCCGCCTCGGTGTTGGCGTCGATGGCCTCGCACAGCGTCGTCAGGTCGTCGCCGCGCGCCTCTGCCATCGCCCGGACCGTGATCGGCACGAGGTACGACGCGTTGGGGCGGCCGCGGTAGGGCATCGGTGTCAGGAACGGCGCATCGGTCTCGACGAGCACCCGGTCGAGAGGAGTGACCGCCAGGGCGTCGCGCAGCGGCTGGGAGTTCCTGAACGTGACGGTCCCGGCGAAGGAGAGATAGGCACCGCGGTCGAGGCACGCGCCGGCGAAGCGGGGGTTGCCGGAGAAGCAGTGCATCACCCAGCGCTCGGGCGCACCCTCGGCGTCGACGACGTCGAGCACCGCGTCGTGGGCGTCGCGGTCGTGGATCACCAGCGTCCTGTCGAGTCGCTTGGCCAGCTCGATGTGCCGGACGAACGACTCGACCTGCGCGTCGCGGCCTTCCGGCCCGGTCCGGTAGAAGTCGAGCCCCGTCTCGCCGACCGCTCGCACCTTCTCGTGGGCTTGCGCGAGGCGCTCGATCTCGGCGAGCGCCTCGTCGAGGCGCCCTCCCACGGCGAGCCGCGGTGCCTCGTTGGGGTGGAGCGCCACGCCGGCCACCAACGCGGCATGCTCACGCGCGGCCTCGACGGCCCAGGCGGCGCCGGACAGGTCGCAGCCGATCTGGACGATCCGGCGTACGCCGACCGCAGCGGCCCGGGCGATCGCCTCGCCGGTCTCGAGCCGGTCGCCGTCGAGCCGGTCGCCGTCGGACCAGTCGTCGCGGGAGATGTCCAGGTGGCAGTGGTTGTCGACGACGGGATGGGGCAACGGCTCGGGCAGGGGTGGGCGTTCACGACCGCGGCGCTGCCGCTGCTCGTTCTCTCCCGAGCGGCTGCGCGGTGCCTCGTCGGGCCCGCTCACGCGTCCTCCCCCACGCCGTGGACGGCGTCGTACACGGTCCGTTTCGGTACGCCGGCCCGCGCCGCCACGCTCTTGATCGCGTCCTTGCGGCTGGTTCCCGCGCCCTCCTCGGTCTCGACCGCGGCGCGGAGCGATGCCGGGTCGGACGGAACGGACGCCGCTGCGTCCGCCCCCGAGACCACGATGGTCACCTCGCCGCGCACCCCGTCGGCGGCCCAGGTCGCGAGCTCGACCAGCCGACCACGGCGTACCTCCTCGTGGGTCTTGGTCAGCTCCCGGCACACCGCCGCCACCCGGTCCGACCCGAACGCCTCGGCCATCGCCCGCAGCGCGGCCTCGGTGCGATGAGGCGCCTCGAAGAACACCAACGTGCGCTCCTCGTCGGCGAGCGCGGCGAGACGCCGTACCCGCTCCCCCGCCTTGCGCGGCAGGAAGCCCTCGAAGCAGAACCGGTCGACCGGCAGACCGCTCACCGCGAGCGCTGTCAGCACGGCCGACGGCCCGGGCACGGCCGTCACCCGCACACCCGCCTGCACCGCGGCGGTGACGAGGCGGTACCCGGGATCCGAGACGCTCGGCATCCCCGCATCGGTCACCAGCACCACCCGGTCACCCGCGAGCAGCCGCTCGACGAGCGCGGGCGTCCGCGCCGCCTCGTTGCCCTCGAAGTACGACGTGACCCGGCCGCCCACCTCGACGCCGAGGTCGCGGGCCAGCCGCGCCAACCGGCGGGTGTCCTCCGCCGCGATCACGTCGGCGTCGGCCAGCGCCTCGACCAGCCGCGGAGGCGCGTCCCCGACCTGCCCGATCGGAGTGGCCGCGAGCACCAGGATGCCGTCGTGCTCGGTCGCTGAGGTCACGTGCCCGATCATGACAGCCCCGTACAGTTGCCGACCGTGACGACCGGAGCACCAGCGCCCACCGCGCGGCGCCGGATGACCGGTCTCTCCCACGACGCCGACGGCGATCCGGTCCCCCTCGCCCAGGAGCGGGCCCGGCCACGCCGCCGGTTCGAGGACCCCTTCGTCGGGTGGACCGCGACGGTGGCGATCACGCTGCTGGCGCTGTTCCTCCGGCTCTGGAAGGTCGGCACTCCACACAGCTTCGAGTTCGACGAGACCTACTACGCCAAGGACGCCTGGTCCTTGTGGCACTTCGGCTACGCCCGGGAGTACATCGCCAACGACGGCGGCATCGCCAACAAGCACATCCTCAACGGGCAGACCACGCACCTGTGGAAGCCGGACGCCTCGATGGTGGTCCATCCCGAGGTCGGCAAATGGCTGATCGGGATCGGCGAGAAGCTGTTCGGCTTCACCCCGCTGGGCTGGCGGATCGTTCCGGCCGTCTTCGGGGCACTGCTGATCCTGGTGATGATCCGCTTCGTACGCCGGCTCACCGGGTCGACGCTGCTCGGCTGCGTGGCCGGGCTGATCCTGAGCTTCGACGGCCTCGAGTTCGTGCTGTCCCGGCTCGCCCTCCTCGACATCTTCGTGGCGTTCTTCACGCTCTGCGCCGTGCACTGTCTGGTGCTCGACCGCGACTGGTACCGGGCGAGACTGGCCCGGCTCGTCCCCGGCCAGGTCGAGGGCGGCGGCTGGGGGCCGATCCGGGCGCTGCTCTTCCGTCCGTGGCTGCTGGTGTCCGGGGTCTGCTGGGGGCTGGCCTGCGGCAGCAAGTGGGAGGCGATCTATCCCCTGGCCGCCTTCGGCCTCCTGGTGGTCGCCTGGTGCGCCGGAGCCCGCCGTTCGTTCGGCGTCAGCTTCGCCGGCCTGAAGTCGCTGCTCGCCGACGGGGTGCCGGCTTTCGCCCATCTCGTGCTGGTCGGCCTCGTCGTCTACATCGCCACCTGGACCGGCTGGCTGATGCACTCCTCGCAGTACGTCGAGTACCTGTCGAACACGCAGTACACGCACTACGTGTCAGGCGGCTCCGACTGCGGGAAGCACATCACCTACGACAACGACAAGCACTGGCCGACCGCCGACCAGCCGGTCAAGCACGGCATCCCCGGACTCGTGCAGGGGCTGGAGTCGCTGTGGTACTACCACCGCGACGTCTACGTCTTCCACACGCACTTCCTCACCGGCTGCACCCACACCTACGCGTCGCAACCGCGAGGCTGGCTGCTGCTCAACCGGCCTGTGGGGGTCGACGCACAGACCGGCATCAAGCCGGGCACGGACGGGTGCGTCGCCCCCAAGAACAGCGACTGCCTCCGGCAGGTGCTGCTGCTCGGCTCGCCGGCCGTGTGGTGGGGTGGCGTCCTGGCGCTAATCTTCGCGCTGTTCATGTGGATCGGTGCGCGCGACTGGCGCTTCGGGATCGCGATCGTGGGCGTCGCTTCGTCGTGGCTGCCCTGGTTCCTCTACGACGGCAGACCGATCTTCAGCTTCTACGCGATCATCACCCTGCCGTTCCTGGTGCTCGCGACCACCCTGGCCCTCGGCAAGATCCTGGGGTCGTCGCAGGCGCCCACGCCGCGGCGTACCGTCGGCGTCGTCGTCGGCGGCTCGTACGTCGTGCTGGTCATGCTGAACTTCGCGTGGTTCTGGCCGATCTACACCGACCAGCTGCTCACCCATGCCGAGTGGTTGCAACGAATCTGGTTCAGCCGCTGGATCTGACCGCGCAG
>JAICSC010000243.1 GCA_025937085.1 Nocardioides sp. | reverse complement strand
CTGACCGCGTCGTTCGACGGGGAGCTGCGCAAGACGTCGCTCGAGGATCTCCTCGCGCGGCTGCTGGCCGCCCGGGCAAGTCGCGGGCCGTTGGTCGTCGTGCTCGAGGACGCCCACTGGCTCGACCCCGTCTCGCGGGACCTGCTCGAGGTACTGGCCAGGAACGTGGCCGGACGGCCCGTCCTCCTGCTGGCGATCACCCGCCCCGACGGCACGGCGCTGGCGGGCCTGCCGATCCGGCCCGGTGAGCACGTCACCGACCTGGAGCTCGCCGCGCTCGACCCGGACGCGGCACGGGCGCTGGTCGGCGAGCGGCACCGCGCACTGGTCGGCCGCGACCCTGCTCGCGACCTCGTGGACGCGGTCGTCGACCGGGCCGAGGGCAATCCCTTCTACCTCGAACAGCTCGTCGAGTACGTCCTGGCGCAGGCCGGACCCGAGGGTGCCCCCCAGGTCCTCGAGCTCCCCGCCAGCCTGCACAGCCTGGTGCTCAGCCGGATCGACGCCCAGGCGGAGGGATCGCGACGGGCGGTCAAGGTCGCCAGCGTGATCGGCCGCGACTTCCGCACGCCTCTGGTGGCGGCGGCCTACCCCGACCTCGGCGTCGAGGACGCCGTGCACGCGGACCTGCTCGGTGCGGCCGACACGCGCCTGATCGCGCTCGAGGACCAGGCCATGAGGGCGTGGGCGTTCGGACATGCGGTGACCCGTGACGTGGCCTACGACTCGCTCCCGTTCAGCACGCGCACCGTGCTCCACGGGCGGGTCGGAGACGCGCTGGAGAGCGAACCGGACGGTCCGCGTCGTCTGGATCTGCTCGCCTACCACTTCGCCCGCAGCGACGACCTCCCGAAGAAGCGCCGCTACCTGAAGGAGGCCGCCGCGGCCGCACGCGCGGCGTACGCGCAGGAGACCGCGATCTCCTACCTCGAGCAGGTCCTCCCGATCGTGGAGCGCGAAGAACGGGCGGAGGTGCTCCTTCAGCTCGCCGAGGCACAGGAGATCGCCGGCGAGTGGGCAGCGGCCGAGGACGCCGTCTCTCGAGCGCGCGCCGCGGCCGATGAGGCGGGCGACGTGGGCGGCGTCGCCCGCGCGCGGGTCGCCCACGCGGAGCTCGCCCGCAAGCAGGGCCGGTACGCCGATGCGGAGCAGGAGCTGTCCGCCGCCGAGTCGGCGTTCGTGGAGGTCGGCGACTTTGCGGGTCGCGGCCGGGTGCTCCACCTACGCGGCACCCTGGCGTCCCAGCAGGGCCACCCGGACCAGGCCCGGGCGGCGTACCAACAGAGCCTGGCCCTACGACGTGAGCTCGGCGACGCCGCGGGGGTGGCTGCGATGCTGACCAACCTGGCGGTCGTGGCCGAGCACGTCGGCGACCTGGACGAGGCCGAGCGGCTCGGTCAGGAGGCGCTGGCGCGCCGGCGGGCTCTTGGTGACCAACGGGCGGTCAGCGTCTCCCTGACCAACATGGGGATGCTCGCCACCGCCCGCGGCGACCTCCCGCTCGCGCGCGACCGGTTCCTCGAGGCGCAGGGCCTGGCCGAGGAGGTCGGCGACCCGTGGGTCGTGGCCGTGGGGCGACACAACCTCGCCAACGTCAGCCGCGACCTGGGCGATCTGGGGCCGGCCGCGGCCGACTTCCTGGTCGCGCTGGACGGGTACGTCGAGCGCGACGACCTCTGGTCGGTCGCCCACCTCTTCGAGGACGTCGCCGTGTGGGCCCTGGCCCGCGGTGCCTCCGACGCCGAGGCCGTGTTCCTGCTCGTCGCGGCCGAGCGGCTGCGTGAGGAGATCGGCGCTCCTCGGTTCCCGCCCACGGAGGCCGCACTCGCCGAGGCACTGGCGCCGGCTCGCGGCCGCACCACGGCCGAGGTGCTCGACCGGGCGAGCGTGGACGGTGCCACCGCCGCGCTTCCCGACGCGGTACGCCGTGCGGCTGCGGTGCTCGTCGGCTGACCGGCCGGAATACCCCGGGGCCCGATAGATCATCTCGAATGGTCACCTGGGTGACTGTTCGGGACAGGAGCCGCGGTCTACCCTGCAGGGGCCGCTGTCGGAGACCGGATTGAGGCGGGGGCGACAGGGGGAGATCCAGCGTGTTCCGAACAGGTAGCACTCGACGGTTGGCCGCGGCGTTCGCCGCTCTTGCTGCCTTGGTGGCGCTGGGCACACCGCTTGCGCTCGCCGGGCCGGCGACCGCGGCGTCGGGCGACCCGACGTGGACGGCAGGCGGCACCGGGAACGTCCAGACCGTGTCCGACGGCAGCGCAGCCGCCGCCCAGATGACCTACAACGCCGACGGCTCAGGCTCCGGCACATGGACGTTCACCACGACCGCGGCGACGAGCGGCACGGTCAAGGTCCCCTACACCTGGCAGGGCCTGCACGCGTGGTTCGAGGTGACCACCCGTCTCGACACGGTCGTCAACGGCGTCCCGGTCGGTGGTCCCCTGGTCGATGAGGGACCCGTCGACTGCTGCACCAGCCCGTCGAACGGATTCGTCTACGGCGGCGTGGCGACCTTCGACGTGCAGTCGGGCGATACCTATGGGTTCCGGTTGAGCGGGTCGAACCAGGACCTCAACAACTTCCTGCGCGGCACTCTCACGCTGAGCACCAAGCCCTACCTCGACGCCACGATCGGCAAGGACAACCGCCAGTGGGTGGGCGCGACGACACTCCCCGACGGCTTCGACAACGGCCTCGACGGGACCCTGGACGAGGCGGGAGAAGCCCGCTGGTACCGGTTCCCGGTGGTCCCTGGGCAGCAGGCAACGGTGAAGCTCACCGGCCTGCCGGCCGACTACGACGTCGCGCTGTACGGCGACATCGGTGCTGCCTTCGATCAGCTCAGCAACAGCACCAGCCTCGCGGAGCTGGCCGCGGGCTCGACCCAGAGCACGCCGGGTTCCGGGTCGCAGATCCCCGACTACCCAGCCCAGGCCACGGACATCCCGACGTCGAACACGACGCCCAAGTTCGCGCCCCACATCTACGCGCCCCACATCTACGCGCCCCACATCTATGCCCCGCACATCTACGCGCCCCACATCTATGCCCCGCACATCTACGCGCCCCACATCTACGCCCCGAACGCCTTCGACCCGGGCCTTGCCGGCGACGCCGCGTTCAGCGACGCGTTCTCCGCCGCGCAGGACCAGACGCTGCTGGCGGTGTCGGCGAACACCGGCATCCAGGACGAGACCGTCTCCGCCCCGACCGGCAACACCTCGGGCTACTTCTACGTCCGCGTCCAAGGGCACACCGACCAGGCCTTCGACAAGACCAAGCCCTTCCACGTCGCGCGCGAGGTGACCGACGTCAACGGCACCAAGTGCGAGGGGCTGAGCGACGACAGCGACGTCCCGCTCGCGCTGTCCCCGCCGGCTGGTGCTCCCTCAGCCCCCGGCCCTGCGAACCCGACCACCGTGATCGTGACCGACACCAACCGGCTGGACCTCACCGCGGGCAGCCCGGAGTACAACACCTACCTCCAGTCCCTCACCGACCTGGCCGACGCCACCGGCGGCACCTGGCTCGACGTCTCGCAGTCGCCGCGCGTCGAGGCTCTGTGGCAGCAGGTCTCCGGGCACACGACCTGCCCGTACGCCGTGAACCTGGTGGCGGGCGCGATCAAGCAGCTGGTCCAGGGTTACCGCAACACCGACAGCAAGTACGTCGTGCTGGCCGGCGGCGACGAGGTCATCCCGTTCTTCCGCTACCCCGACGTGTCGGGCCTCGGCGAGGAGAGCCAGTTCTCCCCACCGGTTCGTGACGACACGCCGTCCGGGGCCAGCCTGAAGTCGGATCAGGTGCAGAGCCAGGACGCCTACGGCTCGGACACCACGGTCACGATCAGCGGCGCCACTCTGCCGGTGCCCGACCTCGCGGTCGGCCGGCTGGTCAAGACGCCCGAGGAGATCGAGTCGACCGTGAGCCACTACGTCGACGACCTCCCCAACGGGACACTCCCGGCGCCGACGTCATCGCTGGTCACCGGCTACGACTTCCTGGCCGATGCGGCTGACGGCGTGCACCAGCAGTTCAAGGACGCTCTGGGGGCCGGTGCCACCAATGACACGCTGATCGACCACCCCGGGGTGAACGACGGCCCCGCCGATGACTGGAACGCCACCCAACTCGGCGACGCCCTGCTCGGCTCGCACCACGACCTGGTCTACCTGGCCGGTCACTTCAGTGCCAACGACACCCTGGCGGCCGACTTCGAGACGACATTGGACGCGGGCGAGCTGGCGCCCGGCGCCGGCCACGACGACGCGCTGAGGGACACCGTCGTCCTCAGCGCCGGCTGCCACTCGGGCTACAACATCGTCGACCCGGACAGTGTCCCGGGCGTGACGAACACGTTCGACTGGACCCAGCGGATGGCCGAGCAGCACGCGATCCTGATCGGCGGCACCGGCTACCAGTACGGCGACTCGGACTTCCTCGAGTACAGCGAGCGGCTCTACCTCGACGTGGCCGAGCGGCTCCACGAGGGACCGGCCACCGGCAATGCTCCGCCGGTGGCGGTCGGCACTGCGCTCGTCCAGGCCAAGCAGGACTACCTTTCGGGGCTGAGCATCGTCAGCGGCATCGACCAGAAGGCGATGCTGGAGGCCACTCTGTACGGCCTGCCGATGACCGGCTTCGACGCCCCCGGCCGTACGCCGATCGGCTCGGACGTGTCGCAGGCCGACCCGCAGCCGGTGGGTGGCAGCACCCCTGGTGCGACGTTCGGCCTGAAGACCGACGACCTCTCGGTCGACACCCCGACCGAGACCCACACCAAGGCGTCGGGCGTCGACCCGACGGACCCGACTCAGGCCGGACTGCCCGCGACGAGCACGTGGCTCGCGGGCCGCGATGGCGTCACCGCCCTGCCCGGCGCCCCCGCGCTGCCCAAGCAGATCGAGAACGTCACGGTGCCCGACCTGGTGCTGCGCGGCGTCGGCTTCCGCAGCGCGGACTACACCGACACGACCGGGATCCTCCCGGTCACCGGCGCGCCGGCGATCGAGGGGTCCACGCCGCACACGACGTTCGCGTCCGACGCCTTCTTCCCGCAGCGGCTGATCACGCCGAACTACTTCGACACCCTCGGCGGTGGCGGTCGAACGTCGCTGATCCTGACCCCGGGGCAGTACCGGTCCGATGCCGGCGCCGCCCTCACCGACACCCAGCGTGCCTACTCCCACATGGACGTGCGCCTGTTCTACAGCGGCAGCGACAGCCAGACCTTCGGGTCCAACCAGCCGTCCTTCGCGGCCGCACCAGGCATCGGCAACGTGCAAGGCACGGTCAGCAACGGAGTCGTCACCTTCTCCGCCACGGTCACCGGCGACCCGTCGGCCGGCGTGCAGCAGGTCTGGGTCACCTGGACCGGCACCGGCGACGACTCCGGGCACGGTCACTGGCGCTCGGTCGACCTGACCCAGGACCCACTGGATTCCACGCACTGGACCGGAACCCTGGACCTGCCCACCGGACAGTCGTCGTCCGGGATGCGCTTCCTCGTGCAGGCCGCCAACGGCGTCGGAGCGGTGGGCATGGACACCGCCGACGGCGACGGCTACCGGGTCTTGCCGGCGGGCGCCGACACCGCCGAGGTGCACCTGCACGCCCACGCCGTCACCGCGGGCTCGCCGCTCGGGGTGACCGCGGGGGTCGACGACCAGGGTGTGCCGGTGCCGGGGCGTGACGTGCGGTTCACCGTCGAGCGAGGTGGGCAGGAGCTGTACTCGTACTCGGCCGCGACCGACGCGAACGGCTCGGTCGAGCTCGGTGTGCCGGCCGGCGAGGCG
>JAICSC010000218.1 GCA_025937085.1 Nocardioides sp. | reverse complement strand
GACCTCGACCGGTTCCTGGAGCTCGACCGGGAGTTCCACCTCGGCACCTACTCCGGCTGCCACATCGACTCGCTGAACGCGATGGTGACGCGGCTGTGGAACTCCACCCAGCACTACCGCCGCGCGTTCGTCGCGATGGGCGGACAGGCCCGGATGTGGGTGGTGAACGCCGAGCACCGGCTGCTGCTCGACGCCGTCGTACGCCGCGACCCCGTCGACGCGGAGCGGTTCCTGGAGGGCCACATCCGGCGCACCCGGATCGAGCTGGGCCACCATCCGGCCGTGTTCGGGGAGCAACCGTGACGACACTGACGGTGAACGGGGAGCCGGTCGAGGTCGACCGTCCCGACGACACGCCGCTGCTGACGGTCCTGCGCGACGCACTCGGCCTGGTCGGCTCGCGGTTCGGCTGCGGCCAGGGACTGTGCGGCGCGTGCACGGTGCTGCTCGACGGGAAGGCCGTCCAGTCCTGCGACACCCCGCTCTGGCAGGCGGCCGGCGCGAGCGTCGTCACCGTCGAAGGACTCGCTGCCGACGGGCCGAATCCCGTGCAGCAGAGCCTGATCGAGCACCAAGCGGCCCAGTGCGGCTTCTGCATCTCGGGGATCGTGGTCCGGGCCACGGCGTTGCTCGACGAGAACCCGGCCGCCGACGCCGAGCAGGTCGCGGCCGCTCTGGAACGCAACCTCTGTCGGTGCGGCTCCCACCAGCGCATCGTCGACGCAGTGCTCGCGGCGAGGCGGTTGACGCCATGACGGCCACCCATCAGCGCACGGTCCCCGCGCATGTCGAGGCCAACCCGCGCCTCGGCACCTGGATCTCGGTCGCGGACGGCACCGTCGAGGTGCACGTCGGGAAGGTCGAGCTGGGGCAGGGCATCCTCACGGCCCTCCACCAGATCGCGGCCGACGCGCTCGGGCTCCCGCCCGAGCGGGTACGCATCCGCACGGCACGCACGGACTCCGGACCCGACCAGGGTCTCACTGCGGGCAGCATGTCGGTGCAGGAGTCGACGCCGGCACTGCGGTACGTCGGAGCCGCGGTCCGCCAGCTGGCCGAGGAACCTCCGGCGGTTTCGAGCCCTTCGAGACGGTCGCAGAGCGACCTCCTCAGGAACCAACGCTCGCAGAGCTCGCTCCTCAACCACCGAGAGGCGGTCACGGCCTACGTCGAGCGGGTCGCGACGCTCGACCCGGACACGAACCTCACCGGGTTCACCATCCACGCCGGCCCCGGCCCCGACTTCGTGGTCGGCACGGACCTGCCCCGCCTCGACCTGCCCGACAAGGTTCTCGGCCGCCCGCGGTTCCTGGCCGATCTGCGACCCGAGGGTCTGCTCCACGGACGCGTGCTGCGACCTCCCTCAGTGGCCGCAAGCCTGCGCTCCCTCCCCGAGACTTGGACCGCACCCGGGGTGGAGCTGGTCGGCGACGGCTCGTTCCTCGGAGTCGTCGGCGAGCGCGAGGACGACGTCGACCGGGCCCTGGCCGCAGTCGCGGCGGCAGCGGTCTGGGAGGAGCACGAAACCCTTCCCGACGAGGACGACCTGACCGGATGGCTCCGGTCGGCCGCGAGCACCCGCACCGAGGTCGTGTCCGACGACGTTCCCCCGCCGACCCGCACCGCGTCGTACTCCAAGCCCTATCTCTTCCATGCCTCGATCGCCCCGAGCTGTGCGCTCGCCGAGTGGACGGCCGACGGCTCGGCCGTGCACGTGTGGACCCACAGCCAGGGCATCCATCGGCTGCGACTCGCGGTCGCCGACGCCCTCGGGCTCGAGGTCGAGGCGGTGAGCCTGGAGCACGCGGAGAACGCCGGGTGCTACGGACACAACGGGGCCGACGACGCGGCCTTCGACGCGGTGCTGCTGGCGCGGGCCGTGCCCGGCCGGCCGGTGCTGCTGCGGTGGTCGCGGTCCGACGAGCTCGGCTGGGGCCCGCTCTCGCCGGCGATGGCGTCGACGGTCTCGGCGCGCCTGGTCGACGGGCGGATCGACGGCTGGTCGTACGACGTGTGGAGCCAGGGGCACGCCTCCCGCCCTGGCTACGCCGGCCACCCAGGGTTGCTGGCGACCGCCCACGTCTCCGGGGGCACACCGCTGCCCCCCGCCATCGACCCGCCCGGCCCCGCGTTCGGCAGCCTTCGCAACGCCGTGCCTCTGTACGACGTGGGGTCCCGCGCGATCACCGGCCACGTGGTCACCGAGGCTCCGCTGCGCACCTCGGCGATGCGGTCGCTGGGCGCCTTCCACAACGTGTTCGCCGTCGAGTCGTTCCTCGACGAGCTCGCCGCCGACGCCGGCCTGGACCCCGTCGGCTTCCGCCTCGCCCACCTCACCGACCCCCGCGCCCGAGCCGTGATCGAACGCGCCGCGGCCGAGTCCGGCTGGGGTACGACGCTCCCCGAGTCGGTCGGCCGGGGCATCGGCTTCGCCCGCTACAAGGGCCTGGGCGCCTACTGCGCGATCGTCGCCGAGGTCGAGGTCGGGACCGAGCTGCGGGTACGCCGGCTGGTCGTCGTGGCCGACCTGGGCCTGGTGATCAACCCCGACGGCGCCCGCAACCAGCTCTCCGGCGGCGCCGTCCAGGCGACCAGCTGGACGACGGTCGAGCGGGTCCGGTTCGACCGACGTCGCATCACCAGCAACGACTGGGAGAGCTACCCGATCCTGCGGTTCCCGGCCGCACCGCGCGTCGACGTACACCTCGTCGACAGCGACCAGCCGCCGCTCGGCGCCGGTGAGGGTGCCCAGGGCCCCACCGCCGCCGCGATCGCGAACGCCGTCCACGCCGCCCTCGGCGTACGGGTGCGCGACCTGCCCATCGACTCGGAAGCCATCGTCAGCGCCATCGAGAAGGAGGAGTGAGATGCCGAAGCAAGCGATCAGCTACGTCCCGCTGGAGGAGATGGACGAGCGGATGCAGGAGGAGATGCACCGCTGCGCCCGCGAGGGGACGCCGCGTCCGGAGAGCTCGGCGGTGCGCGCGCACGTGCCGGCGGCGTTCTGGGCGTTCGCCGACGCGTGGAAGGCGATCTTCCACGCAGGTGTCTGCGACCACGCCGTCAAGGACCTCTGCCGCGTCTACATCTCGCGCACGGTGAAGTGCGAGTTCTGCGGCAACCAGCGCTCGATCAAGGCCACGAACGCCGGTCTGCAGGAGATGCAGTACGACGAGCTCCTGAACTTCGAGACCTCCGACCAGTACGACGACCGGCAGAAGGCCGCGCTCGCCTACGCCCAGGCCATCGCCTGGGGTGAGGAGGACCTCGACGGACTGTGGTCGCGTCTGCGTGCCCACTTCACCGAGCCGGAGCTGGTCGAGCTCGGGAACTTCATCGCGCTCACCTTCGGCCAGCAGAGCTGGATCCGCCTGCTCGGGATCGACCACCACCAGTACCTGGCCGGCACCGACGCCTCGATGGCGCCGGGCTTCCGGAGCGCCGAGGAGCTCGCGGAGTCGAAGGCCAGGGAGGACTACTGGGCGAAGCGCTGACGCCGGGTTCCCCGGCCGGCCCAGCTCAGCTCGGCCTCGATCAGGCGGCCGGGTCGGGCCGCTTGGTGTAGTACTCGGTGAACTCCCGACACAGCCCGTCGTCGTCGAAGCGCAACACGAAGCAGTTGTCGAAGACCTGTGTCACCGGCCCACTCGGGACGTCGGAGTACGTCGAGGTGCCGGTCGCGACGACCACGTCCCCGTCGACCGCGACCGGCGTGTACGTCGCGTCGTACGTCCCGGGCTCGTCACGTGTCGAGCTAAGACTCAGATGATGCAGATCATTCAGATCATGCAGGGAGGGCGTGTGCTCACCCAGCCAGCTGGCGACGACGGCCGCCCGCCCGACGATCCATTCCGCGTACGGGTAGTAGCGGTACCGGATGTCCTCGCTGAAGAGCGCGGCGATGTCGTCCGCGTCGTACGACTTCCATGCCGCGACGTACCGGTCCAACCACTCCTGTGCGGCCACGTGATCCACGCGCCCACGGTACGGCGGAGGCGACCCGCCGCGCCGGATCAGCCTGTGCAGGTCAGACGGCTTCGGCAGCCGACGAATCGGACGTGGTGTGGTCGAGCAGCTCGAGCTGCTGGGTCAGGTGACGACGCAGCTGGCTGCGGTGGTCGTCGTGCAGGGAACGCAGCGTCGTGATCTGCGACTCGAGCTCGGCCTTCTCCTCGGCAAGCCCGGCCAACGTCGTGGTGCGTCTCCGGTCCAGCTCGGCCGCGGCCTCGTGGGCCTCCTGCCGGCTGGCCTCCAGGATCGCCTCGGCGTGGGCCTGGGCGACGGCGACGATCTCTTCGGCGGTCACGGCCGCCACCTCGAGCATGCGCGCTGCGGCGCCGGTAGGGCTCTCCACGACAGCGGCCGGCCCGGACACGTCGGTCGAGTCGGCGTTCACGTCGTCGAGCCGGGCGTCATCGAACTCGACCGGTGCCGACTCCTCGGACCCCTCCACCGTTTCCTCAAAACGAAGCATGATCTTCCCCGACCTCGTGGCAGTCAATTCCCATTCAGTGTGCGCGCCGAATACGCGGCCCGTTGTGGAAATGCCGGAATCCTTTACACACGACCGCCGAGGGTTGGTGAGCGCTGCTGTTCTGGCATGGCCGGCGGGGTTGTGATCAACCCACGAGACCGGCCAGCACGGGCACTGCTCGGGTCGGTGGTGGCAGCTCCCGCATGGCGGCGGCGACGACGCGAGCCGACTCGGCGTACGTCGGATCCTCGAGCAGCCGAGGGATCGCCAGGGCGGCACGCTCCACGGCGCCCTCCCCCAACCCCGTCGTGAGGCCGGCCCCCACGGAGGCGACATGCTCACCGTTGACGACCTGGTCGAAGGAGAAGAGCGGCGCCACGACCTGGGGTACGCCGGCTGCCAGGGCGCCCATGGTCGTGCCGAACCCGCCGTGCCCGAGCATCGCCGCGGCGTGCGCCAGCACGGTGTCCTGCGGCAACCACCGGACGACGTGGGCGTTCGTCGGCAGCGGCCCGAGGTCGAGAGGGTCGAGCTTGCGTCCGACCGTCATCAGCACGCACGCGTCGAGACCGGCGAGGGCGTCCAGCGCCTCCCGGAAGACCCCGGCGAAGGGAGGGATCGAGGCCGCCACCGATCCGAAGGTGACGTACACCAGCGGGAGTCCCGGGTCGCCCCACTCGGCAGGTCGGCCATCGCTCGCGACCGGCGCGGGTTCGTGGAACCGCTGGAAGGCGGCCGCTTTCGGCGGCAGCTCACCGGAGGCACGGTCGAGGAGCTCGGGAACCAGGCTCAGGACCGTCTCCGCGGCCAGGGCTGCCGCCGGCTGCCCGTCGGCCAGTCCGGCCAGTCGGCCCAGCTCCTCCAACGGCTCAGCGATGACCTCGGCGAACCGAGTGGCGACCTCGTGCATCCCGATGCAGACATGCACGTGCGGTACGCCGGCGCGCTCGGCCGCGGCGAGCGACCCTAGCTCGGCCGACTCGCGGACAACCACGTGCGGGCGCCACCGCTCGACCACCTCGAGCAGGGCTGGCAGGGCAGCCTGGGCATCGATCCGCGCGAACACCTCGCGGAGCACGACGTCGTCGGCCTCCTCGACCGTCATCGTCGGCAAGCTGGCCATCACCGGTCCGATCGCCTCGGGCGACGCGTCGGCGAAGGGCTCGTGTGACAGCCCGGCCCGCGCCAGCGAGGCGCCGTACGACTCAGGTGCGGCCACCCGGACCTCGTGACCCGACTCCGCACAGGCCCGCGCGAACGGCAGGAGCGGCCCGAAGTGGCCGTCGTTGCCCGTCGTGGAGAAGAGCACGCGCACGCGGCGAGACTGCCACCCGTCGCCCCTCACAGCAACAGCCCGCGTGGTCGACCCCGGCGACCCTGGGCTCGCGCACAACCTGGCTCAGCTCAGCCCGGATCAGTCGACGGCTGCCGATCCTTCCAGATGGGCTCGCAGCGCAGCCGCGGTCGCGTGCGGGCTCGGCATCGAGGCCAGCTCGGCGGCGATGGTCGCGGCGGCATCCCGGTAGCTGGTTCGGGTGAGCACGGCGTGCACCGCGGTCCGGACGGAATCCGTGCTGACCTGACCGGGCATCAGCACGGTCGCCGCGCCGCTATCGGCGAGCAGCTGGGCGTTGATGAAGTTGTCGGCCGCCTGCGGAAGCGCGACCTGAGGCAGCCCGTGGGCCAATGCCCCGAGCATCGTGCCGGCACCCGCGTGGTGGATCACCGCCGAACAGTCCGGAAGCAGCTCCTCCTGGGGTCGGTACCGCTCGGCCTCGACGTTGTCGGGCAG
>JAICSC010000369.1 GCA_025937085.1 Nocardioides sp. | reverse complement strand
GTGACGGTTGCGCACGTCGCGGACGACGCGCTCCTGGACCGCGCGTTCGACGAGCTGTCCGACTTCGACTGCACCTTCACCGTCGTCGCGTTCCACCTGTACGTCCACGACCCCGGCCTCGGCTGGAAGGCCACCCGTGACTTCGCGCTCGCGGGCGCCGCGGGATGATGGCGGACCGACGGCCGGACCGATGGCCGCGCCGCTGACGCGGGGGAAGGCGGCGGTCGACCGGGCCCGGCATCGCTGGCCGCTGTTCGACCATGCGGTCCTCACCGGGCGGCACTACGCACGCGTCAACGGCAGCGGGCTCGCAGGTTCGGTGACGTACTTCGCGTTCCTGTCCTTCTTCCCGATCCTCGCGCTGGCGTTCTTCGTGGTCGGCTACGTCTCCAAGGTGTACCCGGCCGCGCGCGACAACCTGGTCACCGCGATCGGCACGGTCCTGCCCCACATCATCGGCGGTGGCGACGGGCAGATCCGGCTCGAGACGGTGCAGGATGCCGCCGGCACGGCGGGGCTGTTCGGTGCGCTCGGTCTGCTGTACTCCGGGCTCGGCTGGCTCGCCGGCATGCGGACGGCGCTCGAGACGGTCTTCGAGATGCCGCGTAGTGAGTTCCCGAGCTTCATCGTGGGCAAGCTCCGCGACCTCGCCTTCCTGGCGATCGTCGGCGCGACGCTGCTCGTCAGCGTCACGGTGACCGGGCTCGTGACCGGGTCGTCGACCTGGCTGCTCGACCTGGTGGGCATCGGGCACGACCTGAGCTGGCTCGTCCACGTGCTGGGCGCGGTGGTCGGGGTCGCCGCGAACACGGTGCTCTTCTACCTGCTCTTCCGGCTCCTGGCGCGGCCGGTCACACCACGTCTTGCGCTCTGGCAGGGCGCCCTCCTGGGCGCGGTCGGGTTCGAGGTGCTCAAGCTCGCCTCGACGCTGCTGCTCGCGTCCTCCCGTGGACGGCCCGCGTTCCAGGTCTTCGGCATCGCGCTGATCGTCCTGGTCTGGATCAACTACTTCTCGCGCGTGGTGATGCTCGCTGCGGCGTGGGCGCACACCTCGGCTCCCGCCCAGGCCGCGCGTGCCCGCCGGGCCGGCGTACCGGAGCCACCCGCGCCCGTCGCCGCAGCGCCGGCGGAGCCGGCCCGCCTCGGCCCGCGCCTCGCCTTCGGCGCCGGAGCTGCGACCGCCCTGGGCCTGGTCGCGCTGCTGCGCCGCCGGCGGGAGTGACGAGCCGAGCCGGGCACGGACGGACGCGAATGTCACACGACCCGGGTACGCCGAACCGCCGGACTGCGCGATAGGTTGCTGTGTCGCCCGCGCCCGAGCAGGAAGGACGGCGATGACAGCTGGGACAACTGGGACAACTGGAGTGCACGGCCCCACCCGGGCCCGCATCGACGCCAAGACGTTGCGGACGGACCGGTGGTGGGTGTACCCCGTCACCACGTTCGTCGTCTTCCTCGCCTTCGTCGTCTACGCGACGATCCGGGCGTTCCAGGGCAGTGACTACTACAGCAAGCCCTACCTCTCGCCGTTCTACTCCCCGTGCCTGGGCGACTGCGTCAAGGGCAGCTCCGACTTCGGTCAGCCGTTCGGCTGGTGGCCGCTCTCGGCCGCGCTGATCGTGCTGATCTTCCCCCTGGGGTTCCGGCTCAGCTGCTACTACTACCGCAAGGCCTACTTCCGGTCCTTCTGGCTGAGCCCGCCGGCCTGCGCCGTTGCGGAGCCGCACAAGGCGTACTCCGGTGAGACCAGGCTGCCGTTGATCCTGAACAACATCCACCGCTACTTCTGGTACTCCGCCGTCCTCGTGGCCTTGGTCCTGACCTACGACATGGTGCTGTCGTTCGGCCCGGCCGAGGGCGAGTCCAGCGGGATCCACATGGGCCTGGGCACCGTGATCTTCGTGGTGAACGTGGTCCTGCTCTGGCTCTACACGCTCTCGTGCCACTCCTGCCGGCACATCGTGGGTGGCAAGCTCCGGCACTTCAGCAAGCACCCGGTCCGCTACCGGATGTGGAACTGGGTCTCGAAGCAGAACGCCTTCCACTCCCGCTACGCATGGCTGTCCCTGTTCTCCGTCGCGATCGCCGATCTGTACGTGCTGCTGGTCTCCTCCGGCGCCTTCTCCGACCCGAGGTTCTTTTAGAGATGACCGACCCGACTCCCGAGACGACGTCCGGCGAGGACGTCGACACAGTCGAGAAGCACCAGTACGACGTCGTCGTGATCGGCGCCGGTGGTTCCGGCCTCCGCGCGGCGATCGCGGCCCACGAGGCCGGCGCGAAGGTCGCCGTGGTCTGCAAGTCCCTGCTCGGCAAGGCCCACACGGTGATGGCCGAGGGCGGGGCCGCTGCCGCGCTGGGCAACCTGTGGCCCGACGACAGCTGGCAGGTCCACTTCCGCGACACGATGCGCGGCGGGAAGATGCTGAACAACTGGCGGATGGCCCAGCTCCACGCCCAGGAGGCGCCGGAGCGGGTCCTCGAGCTCGAGGACTGGGGTGCGCTGTTCGACCGCACCAAGGACGGTCTGATCTCCCAGCGCGACTTCGGCGGGCACCGCTACGCCCGCCTCGCTCACGTCGGTGACCGCACCGGCCTGGAGATGATCCGCACCCTCCAGCAGCGCACCGTCCAGCTGGGCATCGACGTGTTCATGGAGTGCACGATCACCGACCTGATGAAGGCGGGCGGCAAGCTCACGGGTGCCTTCGGCTACTGGCGCGAGACGGGTTCCTTCATCGCCTTCGAGGCGCCCGCGATCGTGCTGGCCACCGGCGGGATCGGGAAGAGCTTCAAGGTCACCTCGAACTCCTGGGAGTACACCGGCGACGGGCACGCGATGGCGCTGCGCGCCGGCGCGAAGCTGATCAACATGGAGTTCGTCCAGTTCCACCCGACCGGCATGGTCTGGCCGCCCTCGGTCAAGGGGCTGCTGGTCACCGAGTCGGTCCGCGGCGACGGCGGGATCCTGAAGAACTCCGAGGGCAAGCGGTTCATGTTCGACTACATCTC
>JAICSC010000213.1 GCA_025937085.1 Nocardioides sp. | reverse complement strand
GGCTCAGTTCCAGTGCCGCGGCCCACGCAGACCGGACCGCTGCACCACGCGCTGGATGGACAGGTCCCGCTCGTCCGGCCGGCCGACGTACCGGATGTCGCGCAGCCCCTGCTCCTGGGCGGCCGACTCGAAGATGAAGTGACCGAAGCCGAGTATCCGGCCGTGCAGCGGCTTGGCGACGGTGATGTCGAGGATCCGGGTCAGCGGCACCGTCGCCAGCTTCTGCGACAGCACGCCGTTGACCCGGAACACCCGCATGTTCGTGACCACGAACCGGTCCCGGTGGGATCCGAGTGCCCGCCACGAGGCGTGCGTCCAGATCACCAGCGCGAGCAGGAACGGCGCCCAGCCGAGATCGAGATCGACGTACCCGACCGCCAGCAGCAGGACCAGTCCGACCAGCGCCTCGAGCAGCGGCACCAGGTAGACCACCCAGTGGTGGTGCACCTCGTCCACGATGACCTCCCCCTCGTCGCGGAGGAGGTGCTTGCGGATGTTCGGGTCGGCCCAGCTCACGGCGGCACGTCAGAGCGCGTGGAGGAACTTGATCACGGCGGTGAACAGCTGGGTGCTCAGGTCCCAGGTCTGTCCGGCGCTGTCCTTGGTGGCGTGGGCGAGGCCGTGTGGGTCGGTGAACATCCAGAACCCGAGGAACAGCACCACGAGGACGAGCACGAGCTTCTTGACCATGACGGGGGATCTCCATCCGAGGCAGGAGCAAGGTCGCCGTCCATCTCAGCTGGTCTAGACCAGATCGTGGTGGAGGCGCGCCGGAAAGGGGCCTACAGCTCTGCGAGGAGAGTCTCGGCGGCGGCGTACGGATCGGACTCCCCCGCCGCCACCTGGGCAGCCAGGTCGTCGAGCTCGGACCGCCCGTGTACGTCGCCCCACCGCTGACGCAGTGCCGTGAGCGCGATGGCCTCGATCTCGTCCCGCGCTCGTCGGGTACGCCGCCCGGCGAGCTCGCCCGACGACTCCAGCCACGCGTGGTGCCGGTCGATCTCGGTCGCCACCTGGTCGAGCCCCTCGTTCTTGGAGGCGACCGTCTTGACGATCGGCGGCTTCCAGTCGCCTTCGGGACGCTCGGCCAGGGCGAGCATCGAGCGGAGCTCGCGGCGGAGGGTGTCTGCACCGTCGCGGTCGGCCTTGTTGATCACGTAGACGTCGCCGATCTCGAGGATGCCCGCCTTCGCGGCCTGGATGCCGTCTCCCATGCCGGGTGCCAGCAGCACCAGCGTCGTGTCGGCGAGCCCGGCGATCTCGACCTCGCTCTGGCCGACGCCCACGGTCTCGATCAGGACCACGTCGCAACCGGCCGCGTCGAGGACGCGGATCGCCTGCGGCGTGCTCCAGGCCAGGCCGCCGAGGTGACCACGCGAGGCCATCGAACGGATGTAGACCTCCCGGTCCAGCGCATGGTCCTGCATCCGCACGCGGTCTCCGAGCAGAGCGCCCCCGGAGAACGGTGACGACGGGTCCACGGCCAGGATGCCGACGCGTTGGCCGGCTTTGCGCAGCTCGCCGACCAGGGCCGACGTGGAGGTCGACTTCCCGACGCCCGGGGCACCGGTGATGCCCACGATCCTTGCGTGGCCGGTGTGCGGCGCCAGCGCCGCCGTCACCTCACGGAGCAGCGGGGACTCGTCCTCGACCAGCGAGATCAGCCGCGCGACCGCGCGTGGGTCGCCCTCGCGGGCGCGAGAGACCAGGTCCCTGACGTCACCGACGTCGCCCCGGTCGCGACGCCGTCTCGAGACGCTCGCCGGCGCTCGCTCCTCGACCACCGACTACGCGGGGACGCGGACGATCAGCGCGTCGCCCTGGCCGCCACCACCGCACAGCGCGGCGGCACCGACGCCGCCACCGCGGCGCTTCAGCTCGAGCGCGAGGTGGAGGACGATCCGGGTGCCGGACATCCCGACCGGGTGACCGAGCGCGATCGCGCCGCCGTTGACGTTGACGATCGACTCGTCGAGGCCGAGCGCCCGGGTCGAGTCGATGCCGACGGCGGCGAACGCCTCGTTGAACTCGACGAGGTCGAGGTCGGCGGGGCTGATGCCTTCCTTGTCGCAGGCCAGCGTGGTGGCGTTCGCCGGCTGCATCTGCAGCGTGGAGTCCGGCCCGGCCACCATGCCGTGGGCGCCGATCTCAGCCAGCCACTCGAGACCGAGCTCCTCGGCCTTGGCCTTGCTCATCACCACGACCGCGGCCGCGCCGTCGGAGATCTGCGACGCCGAGCCCGCGGTGATCGTGCCGTCCTTGCTGAACGCCGGGCGCAGGGCTGACAGCGACTCCACGGTCGTGTCGCCCCGAATGCCCTCGTCCTGTGAGACCACGATCGGATCGCCCTTGCGCTGCGGGATCGAGACCGGCACGACCTCGTCGTCGAAGAGACCGTTCTTCCATGCCTGCGCGGCCTTCTGGTGAGAAGCCGCGGCGAAGGCGTCCTGCTCCTCGCGGGTCAGGCTGGTGTGCGCCTTGTTGTAGTCCTCGGTCAGGGAACCCATGGCCTGGGAGGTGGCCTGGTCCCAGAGCGCGTCGAAGGCCATCGAGTCCACGAGGGTGACGTCGCCGTACTTGAAGCCCTCACGCGACTTCGGCAGCAGGTGGGGTGCGTTCGTCATCGACTCCATGCCGCCGGCGACCACGATCTCGGCCTCGCCGGCGCGGATCAGCTGGTCGGCGGTCGCGATCGCGTTCAGGCCGGACAGGCAGACCTTGTTGATCGTGATCGACGGCAGGGTGAGCGGGAGGCCGGCGTGGATGCCTGCGGTGCGAGCGGGGTTCTGCCCGGCGCCGGCCTGGATGACCTGTCCCATGATCAGGTAGTCCACCTGGTCGCCGGAGACCCCCGCCTTCTCCAGGGCGCCGTGGATCGCGACACCGCCCAGCTCGGCCGCCGAGAGGGACTTCAGCCCGCCGAGCAGACGGCCGATCGGCGTACGCGCCCCGGCGACGATGACGTTTCCGGACATGAGGGTGCCTCCCACCAGCAGACGAACGTTCGTCTCGACGATACCCAGCGGCCCCGGCTGCCCGCGAGCGGCGGAGACGGCGCCCGGCTGAGGAAAACCTCACACACGGGTGACCTGCCCGTCGTACGACGATGGGCTCATGAGACCGGACATCCCCGCGCACCTCTTCACCGCGATCGACCACGTCGGCATCGCAGTGACCGACCTCGACGAGGCGATGGCGTTCTACCGCGACACCTTCGGCATGGAGACGGTGCACGAGGAGACCAACGAGGAGCAGGGCGTACGCGAGGCGATGGTGGCGGTCGGGGACTCCGGCTCGTGCATCCAGCTGCTCGCCCCGATCGACGACTCCTCGACGATCGCGAAGTTCCTGGAGCGCCATGGCCCCGGCATGCAGCAGCTGGCCTACCGGGTCGCCGACATCGAAGCGGTTTCGGCAGCGCTCCGCGAGCGCGGCCTGCGGCTGCTGTACGACGTCGCGAGGCGCGGGACCGCCGGGTCGCTGGTGAACTTCGTCCACCCGAAGGACGCCGGCGGGGTGCTCATCGAGCTGGTCGAGCCCGCCCCACCGGCCTGAGGCGATCTGAGCCGGACACCGGACGACCACGCGTCCTGCGAGGTAGCGTCGGTCGCATGACGAGTGCGCTGACCTCGGACCAGCTGGAACGCTTCGCGAAGCGGGTCGAGGGCGATCCCACGGCCCGGATGATGCAGAACGCCCTCGCGAGCACCGACGTGGACAAGGTCGTCCTCGACCATGCCCGGATGCTGTCGGTGCCGCGGTCGATGAGCCACCACCTGGACGACTGGGAGGCCACCGACCAGAAGCAGTCGGGGCGGTGCTGGATGTTCGCCGGCCTGAACCTCCTGCGCGTCGGGGTCGCCTCCCGGCTCGGGGTCAAGGAGTTCGAGTTCTCCCAGAGCTACCTCCAGTTCTGGGACAAGCTCGAGAAGGCCAACCATTGGCTCGAGTCGATCCTGGCCACCGCCGATCTCGACCTCGACGACCGTACGGTCGCCCACCTGCTGGAGACCCCGGCCGAGGACGGCGGGCAGTGGAACATGTTCCTGGCGCTGGTGGACAAGCACGGTCTGGTGCCCAAGGAGGCCATGCCCGAGACCGAGTCGTCCTCGAAGACCAGCAAGCTCAACCGCAACATCTCCTCGCTGCTGCGCCGGGCCGCGCACGACCTCCGGCGGCGACGGCAGGAGGGCGCGACCCCTGAGGAGCTGGAGAGCGCCAAGGAGGAGGTGCTCGCGGCCGTGCACCGGATGCTGTGCCTTCACCTCGGCACACCGCCCACGTCGTTCGCCTGGCAGTGGCGCGACTCCGACAAGGGCTTCCACCGCGACGGCGAGCTGACGCCGCGCGAGTTCGTCGAGCGCTACGTGACCCTGCCGATCGACGACTACGTCTGCATCGTCCACGATCCGCGGCCCAGCAGTCCGTACGGACGGACCTTCACCGTCGAGCACCTCGGGAACGTCGTCGGAGCGCCGCAGGTGATCTACCTCAACGTCGAGATGCCCCTGATCAAGCAGCTCGCGGCCGACGCGATCGTCGGCTCGGCCGACCGCCCGGCGGAGCCGGTGTGGTTCGGCTGCGACGTCGCCCAGATGCTCGACGGCGAGCTGGGGCTCTGGCACGCCTCGCTCTTCGACTACGACGAGCTCTACGGAACCCAGCAGCTCGGCCCGGTCCTGGGCAAGTCCGACCGGCTGTACCACCACGGCACGGCGATGACCCACGCCATGCTGCTGACCGGCGTGAACCTGGTCGACGGACCCGGCGACACCCAGGTCCCGACCCGGTGGCGGGTGGAGAACTCCTGGGGCACCGAGAAGGCCGACAAGGGCTTCTGGACCATGGACGACTCCTGGTTCGACGAGTACGTCTTCGAGATCGCCGTGCCGAAGAGCGCCCTGCCGGAGGAGCTTCGCACCGCCCTCGAGCAGGACCCGATCGTGCTCCCCGCCTGGGACCCGATGGGCGCCCTCGCCACCGCCCACTGACGCCGAAGTGGGAGCTCTCCGCGGCCGAAGTGGGAGTTCTCCGCGGCCGAAGTGTGAGCTCTCCGCGGCCGAGGCGGGACCACCCCTCGGCGCGTGAGCGGTCGGTCACACATCGGTGATCGGTCCGGGGAGCGACACTAGGGTTCCGAGCACGCCCCCTGTCGACGTTCGACATCTGGAGACGACCGTGCAGCAGATCCTCGACGCCATCATGTCCGGCACCGCGACCGCGGAGCACTTCGCCGCCTTGGAGGTACCGGCGAGTTATCGCGCCGCAACCGTGCACAAGGACGAGGCCGAGCTGTTCGAGGGCATGGACTCCAAGGAGAAGGACCCCCGGAAGTCCCTGCACGTCGACGACGTGCCGGTGCCTGAGCTCGGGCCGGGCGAGGCCCTCGTGGCCGTGATGGCCAGCGCCATCAACTACAACACCGTCTGGACGTCGATCTTCGAACCACTGTCGACGTTCGCGTTCCTCGAGCGGTACGGCAGGCTCAGCCCCCTGACCAAGCGGCACGACCTGCCGTACCACATCGTCGGCTCCGACCTGGCCGGTGTGGTGCTGCGGACCGGGATGGGTGTGCATGCCTGGAAGCCCGGCGACGAGGTCGTGGCGCACTGCCTGTCGGTGGAGCTCGAAGGCCCCGACGGACACAACGACACGATGATGGATCCCGAGCAGCGGATCTGGGGCTTCGAGACCAACTTCGGCGGGCTCGCCGAGATCGCCCTGGTGAAGTCCAACCAGCTGATGCCCAAAGCGGCCCATCTCACCTGGGAGGAGGCCGCTTCCCCCGGCCTGGTGAACAGCACGGCGTACCGCCAGCTGGTCAGCCGCAACGGCGCCGGCATGAAGCAGGGCGACAACGTGTTGATCTGGGGTGCCAGTGGCGGCCTGGGTGGCTTCGCGACTCAGTACGCCGTGAACGGTGGAGCCGTGCCGGTGTGCGTCGTGTCGAGCGAGGAGAAGGCCGAGATCTGCCGGCGGATGGGCGCCGAGCTGATCATCAACCGCAGCGAGCGCGGGTACCGGTTCTGGAAGGACGAGCAGACGCAGGACCCGAAGGAGTGGCGCCGCTTCGGCTCCGACATCCGCGAGCTCACCGGCGGGGAGGACGTCGACATCGTCTTCGAGCATCCGGGACGCGAGACCTTCGGCGCCAGCGTGTACGCCGCGCGCAAGGGGGGCACGATCGTGACGTGCGCGTCGACCTCGGGCTACCTCCACGAGTACGACAACCGCTACCTGTGGATGAACCTCAAGCGGATCATCGGCTCGCACTTCGCCAACTACCGGGAGTCGTGGGAGGCGAACCGGCTGATCGCCAAGGGCATGATCCATCCGACGCTGTCGCGGACGTATCCGCTGACCGACGTCGG
>JAICSC010000183.1 GCA_025937085.1 Nocardioides sp. | reverse complement strand
GAGCACCACCGACTTCACCCGCGACTTCCAGCACCTGATCACCCGTTACGCCTGGGGCGAGATCTGGACGCGGCCGGGGCTGGACCGACGCAGTCGGTCGATGATCACGCTCACTGCGCTGATCGCCGGAGGCCACCACGACGAGCTCGCCCTCCACGTGCGCGCCGCACGCACCAACGGTCTGACCGACGACGAGATCAAGGAGGTCATCTTGCAGTCCGCGATCTACTGCGGCGTTCCGGCCGCCAACACCGCGTTCCGGATCACCCAGGGCGTGCTCGAGGAGCTCGACCGCGAAGGCACCTAGCGCCGCAGGCTCGGGCTCACTCGAGCAGAGCCGCGGCCCGTAACACGGTGGACTCCTCGCCCGGCCGCCCGACGAACTGCACGCCGACCGGGAGCCCTCGGCCACGAGGGGCGGGCACGGACACCGCCGGGAGCCCTGCCGCGTTCGCCAGAGAGGTGAGCCGGGTCAGCAACAGCTCCACCGGGTACTCCGCCCCGTTCAGCGAGAGGTGCATCTCCCCGATCCGCGGCGCCACCACGGGGACGGTCGCACTCATCAGTACGTCGACCTCGTCCAGGACCGCACGGAGCTCGGTGACCGCCTCGTCGACGACCATGCGTGCGGCGGCCAGCTCTTCGGGGCTGACCGGGCCTCCCGCCAGGAGCCTCGCCAGATCGGGCCCGTAGCTCTCCGGACGGTCGGCGTACGCGTCGTGGTGCACGTGCTCCGCTTCGGCCAGCACCACGGTGAGCACGGCTCGCACGCGCTCGGTCACGCGGGTGAGCGACACCTCGCGGATCTCGACGCCGGAGTCCTCGACCATGTTCCGCGCCACGGTCAACGCGGTACCGACCTCGCTGTCGACCAGCTCGGCCGAGTCGCCGCAGACGAAGCCCACGCGAAGCCCTCGCTCGTCCTTCGTCTGCTCGGAACGACCGGACAGCGCACCGAAGGCAAGAGCCGCATCACGCACCGACCTGGCCAGCAGGCCGACGTGGTCCAGGCTCGGGCCGAGCGGGAAGGCACCGGTGGTCGGGAGCCAGCCGTACGTCGGCTTGAAGCCGACACAGCCGCACAGCGCGGCCGGGATGCGGACGCTGCCGGCCGTGTCCGAGCCCAGAGCGAACAGGGAACTGCGCGCCGCCACGGATGCGCCGCCGCCTCCCGACGAGCCCCCAGGGATCCGGGTGTGGTCGTGGGGGTTGTGGGTAGGTCCGAAGTGAGGACTGTCGGTGCGACCACCCCACGCGAACTCGTGGGTGGCCTGCTTGCCGAGCACGATCGCGCCGGCCTCGCGCAGCCGGGCGACGGCCACCGCGTCGGTACCCGGCACATGATCGCGGAACCTGACCGACCCGTACGTCGTACGCAGACCCGCGGTGTCGAACAGGTCCTTGATGCCGACCGGGATCCCGTGCAGCGGGCCGCGGACGCGGCCCGACCGGATCTCGAGCGCCGCCGTGGCGGCTGCGGCTCGGGCCCCTTCGGCGTCCACCGTGTACCACGCGTTGAGGCCGCCCGGGCCGGACTCCGTCTCCTCGATCCGGCGCAGGTAGGCCTCAGCCAGCTCGACCGGGTCGAGACGCCCGGCCGCGATCGCCGCCGACGCCTCCGAGAGGTCCAGGTCGACCGGGTCCATCGACTCAGCCTGCCACGGTCACAGAGCTCGGCACCGTAGAGACCGCACGAACAGGCAGCGTCTGCTGCACGCGATCTCTTATGACTGCGACTCCTCCGGATGCACCACCCGGTATCCGACCGGGAACAGATGCACGCCGAACCGCTCGGCGATCCCCCACAGGCCGCGCGGCGACCAGAGCGCCATGACGACGGCGACCAGACCGACGAGGATGAGGTACCAGGCGCCGTGCGATGCCAGCGTCTGCTGGAGGATGAAGAACACGATGGTGCCGATGATCGGGCCCTCCAGAGTGCCGATGCCGCCGATCAGGACCACGAAGATCATGTACGCCGCCCACTGCACGCCGTACACGTTGTCCGCCTGCACGTTGAGCTGACTGATCGCCAGCACGCCACCGGCCGCGCCGGCGCCGATCGCGGCCAGCAGGTACACGACCCGCTTGGCGCCGGCGGGCCGGACCCCCACGCCCTCGGCGGCATGGTCGTCGTCGCGGACCGCGGTCAGGGCGAGCCCCACGCGCGAGCGCAGCATCAGGTAGGAGCCGAGCAGCGTCAGTACGGCGATGGCCAGCGCGGCCCAGTACGTGAGCGCGCCGAGCGTCACGGGGTCGTAGCCGTCCAGACCGGGCAGGTTCGTCCCCGTCCCGCCGCCGAGCGCCGACGAGCGGATGGTCACCAGGGCGAAGACCTCGGCCACCGCCCAGGTGCCGATCGCGAAGTAGCCGCCGCGCAGCCGGAACACCAGCCACGACACCGGGATCGCCACCACTCCGCAGAACACTGCGGCGACCGGGAGTGCGGCGAGCGGATCCATCCCTTGCTGGGCGAGCCAGAGCACCGAGTAGGCGCCCGCACCGAGAAAGGCCTGTTGACCGACCGAGACCAGCCCGGCGTACCCCGCCAACACGTTCCAGGTCATGCCAAGCACCAGCAGGATGAAGAAGTTGACCATCGTGTTCGTGGTGTCCTGGGCGAAGAGGAAGGGCAGGTAGGCCAACACCGCCAGGACGATCAGAGCCGGGGCGATGGCGAGCCTGGAGCTGCGTGTGGACCGCCGGATGCGCACGCCGGACACCTGCGACGGTGCTGCTGGCGACTCGTCTGCCGCGCCTTCTCGGGTGGCCATCTCGGTCATGCTTCCACCGTGGCCGGCATCAGGCCGTTGGGACGGACGGCGAGCACGGCGAGGAACACCAGGTGGCCGGCCAGGACCCCGAACGTCGGGTCGATCTGCGCGCCGATGGTCTGTGCCAGGCCGAGCACACACCCGCCCGCCAGGGTTCCCCACAGCGAGCCGAGGCCACCGATGATCACGGCTTCGAAGGCGAAGATCAGCAGGTTGCTGCCGCTGGTGGGCGAGAACTGTGCGTAGGTCCCGAAGGCGAGCCCGGCCAGCGCGACGGTGGCGAACGCGACCGCTGCGGCGATCGCCGCCACGTGGCGGGTGTTCACCCCGGTGATCGCGGCCGCCTCGTCATCGTCGGCGAGCGCTCGGATCTGACGCCCGATGCCCGTGCGCGACAAGAACAGCTGGACGACGACCAGGACCAGCACGGCGACCACGAGGATCCCCATCCGAAGCCAGCTCAACGAGATGTCGCTCGCCGGGTGCAGTGACCGCGTGGTGAGCGCCCCGAGGGTGAACGAGTGGCTGTCCGCGGAGAAGCCCTCCAGCAGCGCGTTCTGGATCACCACCGAGAGGCCGAAGGTCACCAACAGCGTCGTCAACGGACCGCTGCGCATGCTGCGACCCATCACGGTGCGCTGGGAGACGTAGCCGAAGACCGCGAAGAGCGGCGGCACGAAGAGCAGGGCCCACAGCACGTTCGTGTGCACCGAGGGCAGCAGCGCGACCGCGACGTAGGCGCCGAGGACGGCCAGGTCACCGTGCGCGAGGTTGATGATGCCGAGTACCCCGAACAGCAGCGACAGGCCGCAGGCGAACAGCGCGAACAGTCCGCCCAGCAGGAGGCCCTGGATGACCGCGTTGACCCAGATCATGCGGTGGCCGTCCCGGCGAAGCCGAAGTAGGCGGCCTCGACCTCCTCCGCGGTGTGGTCACCCGGCCGGCCCGCGAGCGTCGTACGCCCTTCCAAGAGGCACTGGAAGCGGGAGGCGGCCCGGAGCGCCTGGCGCACGTCCTGCTCCACGAGCAGGATCGAGGTGTCCCCCTCCAGCAGGGTGGGCAGCGTCCGATAGATCTGCCTCACCACCACCGGTGCCAGGCCGAGGGAGATCTCGTCCAGGAGCAGGACTCGCGGGTTCGCCACGAGCGCGCGTCCGATCGCGACCTGCTGCTGCTCCCCGCCCGAGAGATGGTCGACTCGTTCGCGTCGCCGATCGCGCATCCAAGGAAACAGCTCGAGAACCCGGTCCAGGTCCCAGCCACCTCGTCGCCCGCAGACCGTGCCCAGCAGGATGTTCTCGGCGACGGACAGGGAGCGGAACAGCCGACGCCCTTCAGGGACCATCACCAGGCCCCGCCGTACGCGCTCGTGCGGAGAGAGTCCGGTGATGTCCACGTCCTCGAGCCTGATGCGACCCCCGGGCGGATGCAGTCCTGCGAGCGTTCGGAGCAGGGTGGACTTGCCTGCTCCGTTGGCGCCGACGACGGCGAAGACCTCGCCCGGTGCCAGGTCGAGGTCGATGCCGTGCAGTGCGGTGAGCTGACCGTGTCTGACGGTCAGGCCCTTCGCCGAGAGCAGTGGCACGCTCATGGAAGGCCTCCGGGCGCCTCGTCGACGGCGGCGCCGGTGCCCAGGAAGATCTGTTTGACCTCCGGGCGGGCCAGCACCTCCGAGGGCTTCCCCTCGGCCACCAGGCTGCCCAGGGCCAGGCAGACCAACCGGTCGACCGTCGACACCAGGGCCCGGACCACGTGCTCGATCCACAACACCGTGACCCCACGCGCGTTGACGCCGCGCACGATCGAGACCAAGGTATCGACCTCGGGATCCGTCAGTCCGCCCGCGACCTCGTCGAGGAGCAGCAGTCGGGGTCCGCAGGCGAGCGCGCGCGCCACTTCCAGACGTTTGCGTGACAGCAGACCGAGGCGACCGGACACCACGTTGGCGTGCTCCGCCAAACCGGTCTCCTCGATGACCTCGAGCGTGCGGTCCACCGCGTGCGAGGCACGCAGTCCGCCGCCCTGCTGGGCTGCGACCAGAACGTTCTCGAACACGGTCATCCCGGTGAAGGGTCGCGGTACCTGGTGGGTGCGGACCACCCCGCTGCGAACCCGGCGAGCCGTCGACAGGGACGTCAGCGACGTGCCCGACAAGCGGATGTCGCCCGTGTCGACCCTGAGGTCACCCGAGATCATCCCGAACAGGCTGGTCTTTCCCGCACCGTTGGGCCCGACGATTCCCAGGGTCTCGCCCTGGCGTACGCCGAAGGACAGACCGTCGGCCACGACCACCCGACCGAACCGCTTGCTGACCGCGTCGAGCTCGAGGAGCCTTTCGGTGGTCATCAGGAGTTCGTCGGCACCAGATCGCCGGCGACAGGGGCGTTCTTGTTGGCGGAGTTGTCCACCACGACCAGGTCGAAGGGGAACTTGCCCGTGCCCTTCTTCCACTGCACCCCGGCCGGTTTGACGATCGCCACGCCCGGCACCGGGCCGGCTGTGAAGTCCAACGTCCCGGACATGCCGTCGTACTTCATGGACCTCAGCTGGGCGGCGACCTCGTCGTGGTCGTGCGGATCGGAGGCGCCCTTGAAGGCGTTGTAGGCGACCTCGAAGAGCGAGTAGCTGCTGCCGAGTGCCTGCACCCACTGCTTCCCGGTCTTCTGGGTGAAGGCCGCCCCGAGGTCCTTCGCGCTCTGGCCGGTCAGCGAGCTCTGGTAGGGCATCGTCGGGGTCCACCAGGCGTCCGTGGCGATGTTGAGGACCAGGTCGCCGAGGGCCACCACGTCGGCCGGGAACAGGAGCACCTTGGCAACCGTGGCCAGCTTCGGCCGGAAGCCCTGCTGCGCGGCCTGCTTCCAGAACACGTTGAAGTCCGGCGGCAAGGGCGCGTTGACGTAGATGTCGCACTGCTTGCTCTTGAACTTGTTGATCATGGATGTGTAGTCGGTGGTGCCGTCCGGGTACGCGCCGCCGTCGACCATCTGGTAGCCGGCCGGCTTCATCAGCGGCGGCCAGCCCTTGCGGAAGGCGTTGCCGTCGGCATCGTTGGGGAACATCCCGGCGACGGTCTTGTCGTTGTGCACCCGGTCCCACATCGGGATGAAGCACTCGCCGAACTCCGCCACCCCGAAGAAGAACATCGTCGTGTACTTGAACGAGTCACCTGGCTTCGCACCGCGGCCGAAGTACCACGACTCCCACGGCACCACCGTCGACACGCAGGGGACGTGCTGCTGCTCGCACACCGAGGCGACCGGGTTGGTCACCTCCGGCGTGGACGTCACCAGGATCATGTCGGCCTTGTTCTTGGTGATCAGCTGCCGGGCGACCTGGGAGGCCCGGTTCTCGGAGGACTGGCTGTCCGCGACGACGACCTCAACGTCGTAGGTCTGCGAGCCGATCTTGATCCCCTTCGAGTACGACGCGGAGCCGCGAATGGTGTCCACGACGTAGTTGTCGGAGGCCGCGAACCCCGCCAGTGCCCCGGTCAGCGGGGTGACGAAGCCGATCGTGATCTTCTTGCTGGTGCTCTTCTGATTCCCCTTCAGACCCCCGCACGCCGAGATCAGCGGCGCGCCGACCAGCAGTCCGGACCCGAGACCGGCCGCCCTGACCAGGCTGCGGCGAGAGATCCCACCTGAGGCGTCCCCGCGCTGCCCGTGCTCCGGTGAGATCTCGCCGGGATCCAACGTTTCGTCAGGCATGAGCTGCTCCGATCGCGCCGCAGAAAAGTTCGGATATCGAACACTTGTCCGCAAGTTCGTCCACTGTGATCCAGATCTCGCGGACTGTCAAGCGTGCCCGGCGCCGTACCCGAGCGGTCTCGACCCCCTCCTGCGGGGATTTCAGTGGAAGGCCCGCAGCCCCACTCGGGCCCCTGCTACGACGGACGGGGCGATCGCAAGATCCGCCTCGATCGCGTCTGCGGTGGCCCGAAGCGGAGGCAGCAGGTCGCGGCGCGCGGCCTCCGAGCTGCCCCGCGAAGCATGCATGGACACGTTCAGCGCGGCGACCACCCGTCCCTGGGCGTGCACCGGCACGGCGATCGAGCGAAGCCCGAGCTCGAGCTCCTCGTCGACGAGTGCGTGTCCCTGACGGGCGACATGCGCCAGCTCCCGGCGCAGTGGCTCGGGCTCGTGGATGGTGTTGGGGGTCAAGGCCTCGAGCTCCGCCGCGGCGAGGTAGTCATCCACGTCCGCCTCGGGGAGCCCGGCGAGCAGGACCCGGCCCATCGAGGTCGCATAGGCGGGGAACCGCGTGCCCACGGTGATCCCCACGGTCATGATCCTGCGGGTCGGAACCCGTGCGACGTACACGATGTGGCCCTGGTCGAGCACGCAGAGGGACGAGGACTCG
>JAICSC010000411.1 GCA_025937085.1 Nocardioides sp. | reverse complement strand
CGCGACGACATGGTCGGGCTCGACTCCGCGATCATCCTGCCGACCCGGACGTGGGAGGCCAGCGGGCACCTCGCGACCTTCACCGACCCGCTGGTCGAGTGCCAGTCGTGCCACAAGCGCTTCCGGGAGGACCACCTCCAGGAGGAGTACGCCGGCAAGCAGAACGTCAAGGGCGACCCCGTCGATCCTGACTCGGTCGACATCAACGAGAGCGTCCCCTGCCCCAACTGCGGCAACCGGCACACCTGGACCGAGCCGCGGCACTTCAACATGATGTTGAAGACCTACCTCGGTGTCGTCGAGGACGAGTCCGGGCTGTACTACCTCCGCCCGGAGACCGCGCAGGGCATCTTCTTGAACTTCGCCAACATCGTGACCAGCGCGCGGATGAAGCCGCCGTTCGGCATCGCCCAGATGGGCAAGAGCTTCCGCAACGAGATCACGCCCGGCAACTTCATCTTCCGCACCCGCGAGTTCGAGCAGATGGAGATGGAGTTCTTCGTCAAGCCGGGCGAGGACGAGCACTGGCACCAGTACTGGATCGACGAGCGCACCCGGTGGTTCACCGACCTCGGCATCAACCCCGACAACCTGCGGCACTACGAGCACCCCAAGGAGAAGCTCAGCCACTACGCCAAGCGGACGGTCGACATCGAGTACCGCTGGGGCTTCTCCAGCCGTGACTGGGAGGAGCTGGAGGGCATCGCCAACCGCACCGACTTCGACCTCACCCAGCACGCGCAGTTCTCCGGCCAGGACCTGTCGTACTTCGACCAGGCCAGCGGCGAGCGCTACACGCCGTACGTCATCGAGCCGGCGCTGGGGCCGAACCGGGCGATGATGGCGTTCCTGCTCGACGCCTACACCGAGGACGAGGCACCCAACACCAAGGGCGGTGTCGACAAGCGTGTGGTGCTCCGCCTCGACCCTCGGCTCGCGCCGGTCAAGGTCGCCGTGCTGCCCCTCAGCCGGAACGCCGACCTGTCGCCGAAGGCGCGCGACCTCGCCGCCCGGCTCCGCAACCACGGCTGGAACGTCGAGTTCGACGACTCCGGTGCGATCGGTCGTCGTTACCGCCGCCAAGACGAGATCGGGACGCCGTACTGCGTCACCGTGGACTTTGACACCCTGGAGGACCACGCCGTCACCGTCCGCGAGCGGGACTCGATGAAGCAGGAGCGGATCGCGATCGACCAGGCCGACGCGTACTTCGCCGAGCGCCTGCTGGGCTGCTGAGGTGATCCGCCGCGCAGCCCTCCCGGCGCTCGTGGTCGTCGCCGGGCTGACTCTGGCCGGTTGTGGGGGAGGGTCCGGGTCGTCGAGACCCGCCGCCGGCGGGAGCGGCTCCAGCTCCTCGTCGTCGAGCCCCGGCTCGGGCTCGTCATCCGCGGTCGTGGACGGAGTGAGGCTGACCGCCCCGGGTTCGAAGCTGACCCTGGGCCAGACCGCGAAGCTCAGCTGGAAGCCCGACCAGAAGACCGTCGGCGTGATCGCGCTGTCGGTCACCAAGCTCCAGAAGGTACCGATCCGGACGTTCTCCGCCTGGCGGCTCGGCAAGGCGACGCAGCAGGCCACGCCGTACTTCGTGCGGGCCACGGTGCGCAACCTGGGCCGGACGAACCTGTCGGGGAAGCCGGTGCCGCTCTATCTCCTGGACGGCCGCAACACGCTGCTGCAGGCCTCCACGTTCCAGGCGCGGTTCGCTCCGTGCCCGAGCCGCCCGCTGCCGGCGAGGTTCAGGCACGACAAGAGGGCGTCGGTGTGCCTGGTCTACTTCGCGCCCGACCACGGCAAGCTGGTGGCGATCAGCTTCCGGCCGACCCAGGACTTCGACGCGATCACCTGGAAGGGCAAGGTCTCGGACCCCAAGCACACGAAGCACAAGAAGCACTGACCGTCACGAGTTGGTGCCGCTCGCCGTGTCGCCGGACAATCGACGCATGCCCCTGACCCTCGGCCCGCTGACCGTGCCCGTGCCGGTCGTGCTCGCGCCGATGGCGGGGATCACCAACGCGGCGTACCACCGGCTCTGTGCCGAGCAGGGCGCCGGTCTGTACGTCTGCGAGATGATCACCTCGCGTGGGCTGGTCGAGCGGGACTCGACGACAATGAAGATGCTGGTCTTCGACGATCT
>JAICSC010000120.1 GCA_025937085.1 Nocardioides sp. | reverse complement strand
CCTTCTCGGCAGCGTCCTTGGCGACGTGCTCGAGAACCGGCTTGGGGGCGGCCTCGACCAGGTCCTTGGCCTCCTTCAGGCCGAGGGAGGTCAGGGCGCGCACCTCCTTGATCACGTTGATCTTCTTGTCGCCGGCCGACTCCAGGATGACGTCGAACTCGTCCTGCTCGGCGGCGCTGTCGGCTGCCTCGCCGCCCGCGGCCCCGCCGGCGGCGGGAGCGGCGGCGACGGCGACCGGAGCGGCCGCGGTGACGCCGAAGGTGTCCTCGAACTGCTTGACGAACTCGCTGAGCTCGATCAGCGTCATCTCCTTGAACGCGTCGAGCAGCTCGTCGGTGTTGAGCTTCGCCATGGTGGCGTTTCCTTCCAGTCTGTGGCTCCGCCGGATCGCGGGGAGCCGGGTTTCAGGTGGGTACGGCGGCCCGGTGTCGGGTCAGGCCTCCGGGGCGTCGCTCTCGTCAGAGGCGGCGGTGGCCTCCGCGGTCGGGGCCCCCTCGGCGTCGGCGGGGGCGTCCGCCGGAGCCTCGGTGGTCTCGTCCGCGGGAGCCTCGGTCACCTCGTCGGTGGGAGCGTCGGCCACGTCAGCGGCCGGCGACTCCTCGGCGGCGGCCGGAGCACCAGCGCCACCTGCGAGGATCGAGGGGTCGTCCTGCCCTTCTTCTTCCCGCTTCGCCTGGAGCGCACCGGCGAGCCGGGCGGCCTGGGCGATGGGGGCGTTGAGCAGGTAGACGGCCTGGCTGAGCGACGCGAGCATCGCGCCCGCCAGCTTGCCCAGGAGCACCTCGCGCGACTCGAGGTCGGCCAGCTTGGCGATCTCGGCGGCGTCGATGGGCTTGCCGTCCAGGACTCCACCCTTGATGACCAGGGTGGGGTTGGCCTTGGCAAAGTCACGCAGACCCTTGGCCGCCTCGACGACGTCACCCTTGATGAAGGCGATCGCGGTCGGACCGGTCAGCAGGTCGTCGAAGCCGTCGATCCCCGCGTCCTTCGCGGCGAGCTTGGCCAGCGTGTTCTTGACCACGGCGTAGTCGGCGTTCCCACCGAGAGAGCGCCGCAGTTCCTGCAGCTGCTTCACGGTGAGCCCGCGGTACTCGGTGAGCACAGCGCCGGCGGCATCGTTGAACGAGTCGATGATCTCCGCGACGGCGGCCTGCTTCTCTGCCCGCGCCATGGGTCTCCTTCCGATGGTCGAGACCCCGGCCCCTCACGACGGCCGGCCCCGAGAAACACGAACGCCCCGGGCGCAGGCCCAGGGCGTGGATCGCACCATCCGCACGGGAGGGGTGCCGCTCTGTCACCTGCGCGGGTCGTCCGCTTCGCGGAACCTTCGGTCACGCCTGCGGGACAGGCGAGACGACCAGCGGTCTCTGGTTACGAAGGCTCAGCGTACGGCGCCGGTGAGGTCGCAGCCAAATTCACGCCGCGTGGACTGAGCTCGAGAAGTCCCCGATCACGGCGGGAGGTCGAGGAGCGCTCGGCTCGGACCGGAGCGCGCGACGGGCCGAGCGACGCGTCTCGAGACCAGACTCGGCAGCGGCGGAGGGAGTCCTCGAGGCCATGACGCACGAAATGGGTAAATTCGGCCGCGCAATGCCGCGATCGTGATGTCCGGGCTGCTACGGTCCTTCGCAGTGAGACGGGGTCCGACGCCACCCATGACGCGAATGGTGTGAACGGGCCACGTGGTCTGGTCCAGACGGACCGACTTTCCCGGGATCTTTACCGGGACCGCACTGATCCATGCTTCCATCTCCCCATGGACTACAAGTTGACCTCGTTGTCGGCCGTCCTCGAGCGCGCCGACAGCAGGCTGCGCAGCCCCGATGGCGGCGTACGCCTGTGGCCGACCGGTTTCCCCCTCCTCGACGACGCGATCGGCGGTGGCTTCCGCTCCGGGACGCTCAACCTGATCGCCGGCCCCCAGGGCCAGGGCAAGACGATGTTCGCGCTGCAGGCCGCGCGGGCCGCCGTCAAGGCCGGCCGCTCCGCGGTCTTCTTCTCCTACGAGCTCGAGGCCGACGCGTTGACGCAGCGCCTCGTGGCCATGGAGGGCGGCGAGATCGACCCCTACGAGGCGCCCAGCCTCAGCGAGGTCCGCTCGATCTTCGAGGGCACCTCCGGCGGGGCCGGCGGCGGCCTCATCGAGCGGATGGCGGCCACCCGCAACGGGATCGGCACCCAGGCGCTGGTCAACGTCAGTGAGTACGCCGACCGCCTGGTCGTGCACCGGTCGACGGCCACCCATACCGACATCACCGAGATCAACGACACGATCAAGAAGGTCATGGGGAGCACCGGCGAGTCTCCGCTGATCGTCGTCGACTACCTCCAGAAGGTCGCCACGCCGCTCAGCGAGCTCGGCGAGGAGGAGCGGATCACCCGGATCACCGAGCAGCTCAAGGACGTGGCGATCGAGTTCGACGCCCCCGTGTTCGCGGTCGCCGCGATGGACCACGAGGGCCTCGAGCCGGGAGCGCGCATGCGCACCCGTCACATGCGTGGCTCAACGGCACTGTCCTACGAGCCGGACGTCGTGCTGATCCTCGGCACCAAGTCCGACATCGTCGCCCGCCACCACCTGATGTACGGCGGCGCGAACGCCGAGAACTTCAAGGACTGGTCCGTCGTCACCGTCGAGAAGAACCGCTCCGGCAGCGGCGGCGCCGAGATCGAGTTCAAGAAGCGGTTCGACCAGGGCCGGTTCGAGGCTCACGGAAACGTCGTCACCGAGAAGCTGGTCGACGAGCGCGTCTACGTCGAGTGACCTCGACCCCTGGCTCGGACGGGCCAGGGCTCCATCGGATCTGCCACGGGACCCGGCCGCCTCGTGCGACCGGGTTCTGCGCATCCGGCCGGCCGTCACGAGCGTTCGGCAGGGCGCCCAAGTGGGACTTCTCCCGCGCCGAGGTGGGACTTCTCCCGGGCCCAGGTGGGACTACTCCGAGCCGAGGTGCGAGGTCACCCGGGAGAACTCACATCTGGGCCGCGGAGAACTCCCACCTGGGGTCAGGCGTCGTCGGCCGCCGCCACGTTGCGGGTGCGGTTGGGGTCGACCTGGACGCCCGGGCCCATGGTCGTGGAGACCGTCACCTTGCGGAGGTAGCGGCCCTTGGAGCTGCTCGGCTTGAGGCGTAGCACCTCCTCGAGCGCTGCGGCGTAGTTCTCCGCCAGCTGGGTCTCCGAGAACGACGCCTTGCCGATGATGAAGTGCAGGTTCGCGTGGCGGTCCACGCGGAACTCGATCTTGCCGCCCTTGATGTCCGAGACGGCCTTGGCGACGTCGGGCGTCACGGTGCCGGTCTTGGGGTTCGGCATCAGGCCACGAGGGCCGAGGACGCGGCCGAGCCGGCCGACCTTGCCCATCATGTCGGGGGTCGCGACGACCGCGTCGAAGTCGAGCCATCCGCCGTTGACCTTCTCGATCAGCTCGTCGCCGCCGACGACGTCGGCCCCCGCCTCACGGGCGGCCTCGGCCTTCTCCGCGGCAGCGAACACGAGCACCCGGGCGGTCTTGCCCGTGCCGTGGGGCAGATTGACGGTGCCACGCACCATCTGGTCGGCCTTGCGAGGGTCGACACCGAGGCGCATGACCACATCGACGGTCTCGTCGAACTTCTTCTTGCTGGTGTCCTTGGCGATCTTGATCGCGGCGTACGGCGAGAAGAGCTCGTCCTTGTCGAACGTCTCCGCCGCTGCACGGTAGGTCTTGCTGCGCTGCATGGTGTTCCTGCTTTCGGAAGATGTGGTCATCGGGCCAGCGCGGCCCTGCCACGGGGTTGATCAGATCTCAGACCGGACTGGGCTTCGAGCCTGGTCCTGGTCTTCGCAGGCTCGGGCCAGGGCTCTCTCAGTCCGTCCTGACACCCATCGAGCGGGCAGTGCCCTCCACGATCTTCATCGCGGCCTCGACGTCGTTGGCGTTCAGGTCGGGCATCTTGGTCTGCGCGATCTCACGGACCTGGTCCTTGGTCAGCCGACCGACCTTCTCCTTGTGCGGCACGCCCGAACCCTTCTGCAGGCCGGCTGCCTTCTTGATCAGCTCGGCTGCGGGAGGCGTCTTGGTGATGAAGGTGAAGGACCGGTCCTCGTAGATGGTGATCTCGACCGGGATCACGTTGCCGCGCATGGCTTCCGTCTGGGCGTTGTAGGCCTTGCAGAAGTCCATGATGTTCACGCCGTGGGGACCGAGCGCGGTACCGACCGGAGGCGCCGGCGTCGCGGCACCTGCCTGCAGCTGGACCTTGACCAGCGCGGCGATCTTCTTCTTGGGAGGCATTGCTTGGTGTCCTTTGCGGTTGTACGTCGTGGTCATCGCGAGCCGGACCGGCTCTGCCACCTGGGTGTTGCGGCGTTGCCCCTGTGCTTGCAGGGCAACCGGACCATTCTGCTCGGTCTTCGCCCGAATCCCCAATTCCACCCGCCCTCCGGTGGTTGAGGAGGTCGCGACCGTCTCGAAACACTCTGGTCCTCGGTCGGGGCCTCAGGCAACGTCACCGGGTTTCGGGACGCGCCGCTCGTTCCCTCTCTTCGTTTCGGGTTCGAGCCGGACGCTCCTCAACCTTCGAGCCTCGTCCCGGCCTTCGCGAGCTCAGGCCAGGGGCTCTCTCACACTCGCTGAACCTGGCTGAAGCTGAGCTCGACCGGGGTCTCCCGGCCGAAGATCTCGACCAGCGCCTTGACCCGCTGGGCCTCGGCGTTGATCTCCGTGATCGTCGCGTGCAGGGTGGCGAACGGGCCGTCGACCACCATCACCGAGTCGCCCTCGCCGAAGTCGGCCACCTCGACGGGCTTCTTGGTCGCGGTGGCGGTGCCGCCGCCGGATGCTCCGGCGCCTGCGGGCGCCTCGGCCGGGGTCACGACGGTCGGGGCGAGCATGTTCTCGACCTCGGTCATGCTCAGCGGCACCGGCTGGTGGGCCTGGCCCACGAACCCGGTCACCGACGGGGTGTGGCGGACGGCCGCCCACGACTCGTCCGTGAGGTCCATCCGGACCAGGACATAGCCGGGCAGGACGGTGCGCTTGACCATCTTGCGCTGGCCGTTCTTGATCTCCGCGACCTCCTCGGTGGGGACCACGATCTCGTGGATGTAGTCCTCCATGTTGAGGGAGACGATGCGGTTCTCGAGGTTCTGCCGGACCCGGTTCTCCATGCCGTAGTAGGTGTGGACGACGTACCAGTCGCCGGGCTTGGCCCACAGCTCGCGACGGAACTCCTCCAGCGGGTCGTCAGCGGCATCGTCTGCGGCCTCGTCGGCGGACACCTCTGTCGTGTCGTCGGCGGACACCTCTGTCGTGTCGTCGACGGTCTCCTCCGACGAGTCGGCGGTGGGCTCGGTGGTCTCGCTCAGTTGGACGGTCTCGCTCAGGTCGGGGTCGAGCTCGGCCTCCGACTCACCCCCGGCCGTCGCGGTTCCGACGACGGACTCTTCCGGCGCCTCGTCCGCCAACGGCTCGGCAGGCGTCTCGGCCGACACATCGCTCGCCGTGTCCACCGCCTCGTCCGTGCTCTCGGTCTCGGCGTCCGCGTCCACAGGGGCCTCTGTGAGGCTGTCCTGCTCGATGAGGCCGTCCTGCTCGATGTCGTGCTGCGACACGTTTCCTGCTCCCAATCTCAGCTCGAGGATCGGCCGTTGAACAGCCAGAAGACCAGCTTGCCGATGCCCAGGTCGAGTCCCGCGATCAGCGCCATCATGAAGACGACGAACGCCATGACCACGAAGAAGTAGGTGACCAGCTGCTCCTGGGTCGGCCAGACCACCTTGCGCAGCTCGGCGACGACCTGCCGGTAGAACAGGACGGGTCCGGTGCGCTCGGTCCGCCGCTCACGCGGCCGGACGGCGTTGCCTCCCGACACTGGGCCACCTCTTCCCTGGTCTCGTTCCTGGTTTCGCAAGGGCCGACCCGGTTGGCCGACCGCTCTGGTTCATGTTCGTCGTTCGTTCTCGCAGGGCACGAGGGACTTGAACCCCCAACCTTCGGTTTTGGAGACCGATGCTCTGCCAGTTGAGCTAGTGCCCTTCGGTCTCCCCAACCTCGACCGTAGCCTGGTCGTGGGCATGCCAAAGCATCGGGGAGAACCACCAGAGGACGAGTCTACGGGCACGACCGAGGACGAGTCCAAACCCCCGTTCGCACCACGGCCGGAAGGCGGTCGCACCTTCGCACCCGCCTACGATGGTCCGCATGACCGAGGCCCCACCCACAGGCACGACATCTCGCAGCCCCTCCCGCGTGCGTCCTCGTGACCGGCGGGTGTCCGGCCGGATCGGCGCGATCGCCGAGTCCGCCACGCTCAAGGTGGATGCGAAGGCCAAGGCGTTGAAGGCCGAGGGCCGGCCGGTGATCGGCTTCGGTGCGGGAGAGCCCGACTTCCCGACCCCGGCGTACGTCGTGGAGGCCGCGGTCGATGCCTGCCGCGACCCGAGGAACCACCGGTACACGCCGGCTGGCGGGCTTCCCGAGCTCCGCCAGGCGGTGGCCGACAAGACCATTCGCGACAGCGGGCTGGTGGTGCAGCCGAGCCAGGTCGTGATCACCAACGGCGGCAAGCAGGCCATCTACGAGGCCTTCGCCACGATGCTCGACCCGGGCGACGAGGTGATCGTGCCGGCGCCGTACTGGACGACGTATCCCGAGGCGATCCAGCTCGCCGGCGGCGTCACGGTTCCCGTGCTCGCCGACGAGACCCAGGAGTACAAGGTCACCGTCGAGCAGCTCGAGGCCGCCCGCACCGACCGCAGCAAGGTGCTGCTCTTCGTCTCGCCCTCCAACCCGACCGGGGCGGTCTACACCGCGGACGAGATCCGGGCGATCGGCCGGTGGGTCGAGGACCACGGGCTGTGGGTGCTGACCGACGAGATCTATGAGCACCTGGTCTACGACGACGTCGAGACCGGCTCGCTGCCGGTGCTGTGCCCGTTCCTCGCCGACCACACGGTCGTGGTGAACGGGGTTGCGAAGACCTATGCGATGACCGGTTGGCGGGTCGGCTGGATGATCGCCCCGACCGACCTCGCCAAGGCCGCCGCCAACCTCCAGTCCCACGCCACCTCCAACGTCTCGAACGTCGCCCAGCGCGCGGCCCTGGCGGCCGTCAGCGGCGACCTCGCGGCGGTCGCGGAGATGAAGGCGGCCTTCGACCGGCGACGCCGGACGATCGTCTCGATGCTCAACGAGATCGACGGCGTCGTCTGCCCGATGCCGAAGGGCGCGTTCTACGCCTACCCTGCGGTCAGGGGTCTGCTCGGCCGGGAGTACGACGGCCGGGTCGTCGACTCCTCGGCCGATCTCGCCGAGTACATCCTCGAGCAGGCGGAGGTGGCCGTGGTGCCCGGCGAGGCGTTCGGGACACCCGGGTACCTCCGGCTCTCCTACGCGCTCGGCGACGACGACCTGGTCGAGGGGATCACGCGGCTGCAGAAGCTCTTCGCTTGAGCGTGGAGGATCCCGCCGACCGCACCCATGACGAGCGCGAAGCGCGAGAGATGGGCTCTCGGCGAAGGCCGCTGGCGACCCTGCCGAAAGCCCATCTCCATCTTCATTTCACGGGGTCGTTGCGGCACGCCACTCTGCTCGAGCTCGCCGCTCGCGACGGGATCCAGCTGCCCGAGTCGCTGGTGGGCGAGTGGCCGCCACAGCTGTCGGCGGCCGACGAGAAGGGCTGGTTCCGCTTCCAGCGCCTCTACGACGTGGCGCGCTCGGTGCTGCGTACCGAGGACGACGTACGCCGGCTGGTGCAGGAGGCGGCCGAGGACGACGTCCGCGACGGTGGGCGGTGGCTGGAGATCCAGGTCGACCCGTCGGGGTACGGCGCGCGCTTCGGCGGGATCACCGCGTTCACCGAGCTGGTGCTCGACGCCGTCCGCGACGCGTCGCAGACGACCGGTCTCGGGATCGCCGTGGTGATCGCCGCGAACCGCACCCGCCACCCCCTTGACGCCCGCACCCTGGCCCGGCTCGCCGCGCAGTACGCCGGCCGCGGCGTGGTGGGCTTCGGCCTCTCCAACGACGAGCGCCGTGGCGTCACCACGGACTTCGCCCCGGCCTTCGCGATCGCCGAGCGCGCCGGTCTGCTGCTCGACCCCCACGGGGGCGAGCTGCTCGGGCCCGCGTCGGTGCGCACCGTCATGGAGGCGCTCCACGCACAGCGCATCGGGCACGGCGTCCGCTCGGTGGAAGATCCGGCTCTGCTCGCGCAGATCGTCGAACGCGGGATCGCGCTCGAGATCTGCCCGGTGTCCAACGTCGCGCTCGGCGTCTACTCCGACCTCACGTCGGTGCCACTCCCCGACCTGCTCGAGGCTGGCGCGACGGTGGCCCTCGGGGCGGACGACCCGTTGCTGTTCGGCTCGCGGCTGGCCGCGCAGTACGCCACGATGCGCGCGGCGCACGGCCTGGACGACGAGACCTTGGCCGAGCTCGCCAGCATGTCGATCGGGGCGTCGTGCGCCCCGGAGGAGACCAAACATGAGCTGCTGGCGGACGTGAAGACGTGGCTCGCGAGCGAGGCCGGGTCTGCGACGATGACGCCATGAGCGACGACGACCTCTGGCGCCCGAAGGACCCGGTGGCCGGCGACGACTCGGGCGATCCCGTCGGCCGCGATGTCGAGGGGGCTGCCGACGATGGCGACGATGGTGCGACGGGCTCGGTCGGCGACGAGACCCGGCCGATCACCGGCGGTTCTCCGCCGTCGACGCCGAGTCCGTCGTACGGCTCCCCGCCCGGGCCCGGCGCCGTCCCACCGCCGCACAACCCGTTCGGCCAGTCCCAGCAGAACCCGCAGAACCCCTATGGCGGGCCGCCCGGCCCCTTCGGCCAACAGCCCAGCGGCTACCCGGGTCAGACCGGACCGTCCCAGCAGTACGGCGGTCCGGCGTACGCGCCGCCACCGAACCCGTACCCCCCACCCCAGGAGTACGGCGCACCGCAGAACCCGTACGGCGCGCCCTACCAGCCCGCGTACGCGGGCGGTGTGCTTCCCGATCATCCGTCCGCGACCACCGCGATGGTGCTCGGGATCATCGGGCTGGTCGGCATCGCCCTCTGCGGCGGACTCACGCTCGTCCTGTCGCCGGCGGCCTGGGTCGTCGGCGCGAAGGCCGTGCGGGAGATCGACGCGTCCCAGGGTCGCTACGCCGGTCGTGACCGGGCCCAGGCCGGCAAGGTCATGGGCATCATCGGCACCGTCCTGCTGGCGCTGGGGATCCTCGCCGTCATCGTGATCGTGGTGGTGGTGATCGCCGTCGGCACCAGCGACCCCTCACCGG
>JAICSC010000280.1 GCA_025937085.1 Nocardioides sp. | reverse complement strand
GTGACGGTCGCCGACCTCGGCTCGGGAGCAGGCCTGCCGGGCCTGGTGCTGGCCATCGGGCGTCCGGATCTGCGGGTGACCCTGCTGGAGCCGATGGCTCGCCGGGTGAGGTTCCTCCAGGAGGTGACCGAGGTGCTGGGCCTGGAGAACGTCGAGGTGGTGCGGGGCCGCGCCGAGCAGTGGGCGGGGGTACGCCGCTTCGACGTCGTGACCGCCCGGGCGCTGGCCCCGCTGCCGCGCCTGGTCGGCTGGAGTGCGCCGCTCCTGGCCGACGGGGGCGTGCTGCTGGCGATGAAGGGTTCCTCGGCCGGCGACGAGATCGAGGCCGCCGGACGTGAGCTCCGGCGGTGGCGTGTGAGCGCCGAGGTGGTCACGATGGCGGTCCCGGGGTCCTCGGTGACCACGGTCGTCCGGGTGGCCCGGCGTCCCGGAGCAGGGATAGGTTGACCGGTGTCGAGCGCTCGTCGGAGACGAAGGGATCGCGCGTGACTGAGGACCCGACCGCGGGGGCGGTGAGCGAGGCCGGCGGTGGTGGTCTCGGCTGGCCGGGGGAGAGGCCCGGAGAGCCCCGTCCACCGATGTTTTCCACCGGTCTGGGGTGGCCGGCTGAGCGTGACCATCCACAGATGAACCCCGGTTTTCCACAATCCGCTGTGACTAGTCCGGTCGACGAGAAGAGGAGCGCGGTTTCACGTGAAACCACCGATCCACCGCCGGAGATGCCCGATGCCGTGGCCCGCGCCCGGGTGATCCGGACCGCAGGCGACCTGGCCGGCGTGGCCGCCCCGGCACACGACGACAGCACGCCCCTGGCGCGGATGGCCGAGGACACGATCCGGGCCCGGCGGGAGGCCGCGAACCGGCCACCGATGCCGCGGCCGGAGGCGACCCGCGTCGTCGTCGTCGCCAACCAGAAGGGCGGCGTCGGGAAGACCACCACGACCGTCAACGTCGCGGCGGCCCTCGCCCAGCTCGGCCAGCGAGTGCTGGTGATCGACCTCGACCCCCAGGGGAACGCCTCGACCGCGCTCGGGGTCGACCACCAGCGGGGCGTGCCCTCGACGTACGACGCGCTGGTCGACGGCGAGGAGCTGGCCGGCCTGGTCTCGCCGGTCCCGGACCTGCCTCGGCTCGAGGTCGTGCCGGCGACCATCGACCTGGCGGGTGCCGAGATCGAGCTGGTCAGCATGGTGGCCCGGGAGAACCGGCTCCGCCGGGCCATCGCCGGCCACCCCCGGGTCGGCACGGCCGAGGCGGCGGGGGAGGAGCGGTACGACTACGTGTTCGTGGACTGTCCGCCCTCGTTGGGGCTGCTCACCCTGAACGCCCTGGTGGCCGGGGAGGAGATGCTGATCCCGATCCAGGCGGAGTACTACGCGCTGGAGGGTCTCGGTCAGCTGCTGGAGACCGTCGAGATGGTCAAGGCACATCTGAATCCGGACCTGGTCGTCTCCACGATCATGGTGACGATGTACGACGCGCGCACGCGCCTGGCCTCCGGTGTCGCCCAGGAGGTGCGCGATCACTTCGGCGACCAGGTTCTCCGCACCGCGATCCCGCGGTCGGTGCGGGTCTCTGAGGCTCCGTCGTACGGCCAGACCGTGATGACCTACGATCCCGCGTCACCGGGCGCCCTGTCCTACCTCGAGGCCGCCCGCGAGATCGCCCGGAAGGGAGCGCCGCGATGACCCAGGACCGACAGCGCCGCGGCCTGGGTCGCGGCCTCGGCTCGCTGATCCCGACCGCGCCGGCGCCGCAGACCGCCGAGCGGCCGGCTTCGGACGACACCGACGTCGCGTCGGGCCAAGGGGTTCCGACGGGTGCCTACTTCGCCGACCTCCCGATCACGCAGGTCACCCCGAACCAGGTGCAGCCGCGCCAGGTCTTCGAGGAGGAGGCGATGACGGAGCTGGTGCACTCCATCCGCGAGGTCGGCCTCCTGCAGCCGGTGGTCGTCCGCCGTACGGGCGAGGAGTCCTACGAGCTGGTGATGGGGGAGCGTCGGTGGCGGGCCGCCCAACAGGCGGGGCTCGAGACGATCCCCGCGATCGTGCGCCAGACCGAGGACGCCGACATGCTGCGCGACGCCCTCCTGGAGAACCTCCACCGGTCGCAGCTGAACCCGCTGGAGGAGGCCGCGGCGTACCAGCAGCTGCTCGAGGACTTCTCCTGCACCCATGACGAGCTGGCCACCCGCATCGGCAGGTCCCGGCCGCAGATCAGCAACACGATCCGACTGCTGAAGCTCTCGCCGGCCGTGCAGCGCCGGGTTGCGGCCGGCGTTCTCTCGGCCGGCCATGCGCGGTCGCTGCTGGCCGTCGAGGACCCCGACGTCCAGGACCGGCTCGCGGCCCGCGTCGTCTCGGAGGGCATCAGCGTCCGCGGGCTCGAGGAGATCGTCGCGGTCGGCGAGACCCGCTCGAAGGAGACGCAGGTACGCCGGCGCAGGCCCACCGCGCCGGGGCTCCAGGACCTGGCCGACCGGCTCTCGGACCGTCTGGAGACCCGGGTCAAGGTCGACCTGGGACAGCGCAAGGGCAGGATCACCGTGGAGTTCGCGTCGTTGGACGACCTGCGCCGGATCGTCGACATCATGGACCCGCGCAACCGTACAGACCGCCCGATCTAGGGCGATTCGTCGACAAGTCGACAAAACGACGGATCGATCTATCGCCGAGTGGCGAGGAAGTCTGCGATCCGGCCGATCGCCTCGGAGAGGACCTCTACGTCGGGGAGCGTGACCAGCCGGAAGTGGTCGGGGTCGAACCAGTTGAAGCCGGTGCCGTGGGTGACCAGGATCCGTTTGGACCGGAGCAGGTCGATCACGAAGGACTCGTCGTCCTCGATCGGATAGACGTCGGGGTCGAGGCGTGGGAAGCAGTACAGGGCACCGCGCGGGCGGACCGACGCGACCCCCGGGATCTCGTTCAGGAGCCGGTCGGCGAGCATCGTCTGCTCGTGGAACCGGCCGCCGGGCTCGATCAGGTCGTTGATCGACTGGTAGCCACCGAGCGCGGTCTGGATCGCGTGCTGGGCCGGCACGTTGGCACACATCCGCATGTTCGCGATCAGGGTCAGGCCCTCGAGGAAGTCCGTCGCCAGCTCGCGAGGGCCGGAGATCATCACCCAGCCCGCGCGGTACCCGCAGACGCGGTAGGCCTTGGACAGCCCGCTGAAGGTCAGGCAGAGCACGTCGTCCCCGGCGTACGTCGCCGCGTGGTGGTGGAGCGCGCCGTCGTACAGGATCTTCTCGTAGATCTCGTCGGCCATCACCACGAGGTCGTGGCGGCGCGCGATGTCGACCAGGCCGCGCACTGTGGCCTCGCTGTAGACAGCACCTGTGGGGTTGTTGGGGTTGATGATGACCAGGGCGTAGGTGTTCTCGGTGATCTTGGCCTCGACGTCGGCGAGGTCCGGGTCCCAGCCGTTGGCCTCGTCGCACCGGTAGTGCACCGGGGTCCCGCCGGAGAGCGTCACCGCGCCCGTCCACAGCGGGTAGTCCGGCGCCGGGACCAGGATCTCGTTCCCGTCGTCGACGAAGGCCTGGAGCACCATCGAGATCAACTCGGACACGCCGTTGCCGATGAAGACGTCGTCGACCGTGACGTCGCGCAGCCCGCGCTCCTGGTAGTAGTGCGCGACCGCCGTGCGCGCGGGGTAGATGCCTTGGCTGTCGCTGTACCCCTGCGCCTCGGGCAGGTGGTGCACCATGTCGGCGACGATGGCGTCGGGCGCCTCGAAGCCGAACGGCGCCGGGTTGCCGATGTTGAGCTTGAGGATCCGGTGCCCCTCGGCCTCGAGGCGCTGTGCCTCGACCAGGATCGGCCCGCGCACGTCGTACCGCACGTGCTGCAGCTTCTGGCTCTGGCGGATCCGGCGCACGCGCTCATCCTCTCAGGGCTCGACGGGCCGCCTACGATGGTGTCCGCTGGGTCAGAGGGGAGGTGCCGATGTCACGCAAGGTCGTCCGGATGACGCTCGACCATCTGGCCGAGCTCGACGCGCCCTGTCGGTCGTGCGTCTTCTGGGAGCTGGACCCGGTACGGCGCGGCCGGGTCGCGGAGCCGGCGGCGGAGAAGGAGGCGTGGATGTCGGAGGTGCTGCGCGACTGGGGCTCCTGCGGTCGCGTGGTGATGGTGGACGACCGGCCGGTCGGCTACGCGCTCTACGCGCCGGCGGCGTACCTCCCCGGGTCGGGCGGGTTCCCCACAGCACCGGTCTCGGCGGACGCGGTGCTCCTCTCGGCCTTGTACGTCGCTCCGCGCTCGCGCGGTGGTGGGCTCGGCCGGATGCTCGTGCAAGGAATGGCCCGCGACCTGATCGAGCGGGGTGGGGTGGCTGCGGTCGAGGCCTTCGGCGACACCCGCGGGCCGGGGCTGCCCGGCGCCCGGACCTGCGTGACCCCCGTCGACTTCCTGACCAGTGTGGGGTTCAAGACCCAGCGCGCCCATGCCCGGCACCCGCGGATGCGGATGGATCTGCGGACCACGCTGTCGTGGCGCGACGAGCTCGAGAGCGCTCTGGAGAAGCTCCTCGGGGCGGTGCGGCCGGCGCCGAAGGCCCGGGCCGACCATCCGCGGACAACGGCACGAGGAGGCTGACAGCGCGGCGAGACCCGGGCGGCTTGCGAGCAAGCTCGCTGCGCCGTCCGCTGCGGTCGGCCCATGGCCGCTTGCGAGCAAGCTCGCTGCGCGGTTCGCTGCGGACGTCAGTACCCGCTTCGCGGGTCCTGACCGTCCTCGCTCAGGCGATGAACTCCTCGAGCTCGCGCAGGATCGCGGCCTTCGGACGAGCGCCGACGATCGACTTCACGACCTCG
>JAICSC010000335.1 GCA_025937085.1 Nocardioides sp. | reverse complement strand
AGGACGGGGACGATGGTGGCCCGGGTGCCGGCCAGCCAGTCGGCGATCTTGGTGGTGGTGGCCGGGCCCAGCTTCTCGACCTCCCCGACTGTCACCAGGCCGTCGGGCAGGTTCAGCAGGTCGATGAGGTTCAGGTGGAGGTAGAGCCGGGTCTTGGCCAGGCTCGGCCGCCGCACCCGGACCGGCTCGGCGTCCCCCTCCGAGACTGAGCCGTACAGGTCGAGGTGGGACTGGGCATCGGCGATCACGCCGAGGGCCTTGGCCTTGCGGGCGCCGAGGGGGTCGGTGTCGCCGAGTCGGGCGAGGTGGGCGGCGTGGTCGCAGACCAGGTCGTAGAACCGGGTCAGGTCGGCGGTGTCGCCGGTGGCGTCCAGATGGGAGGTGCCGGCCCACCCGCGGTCGCTGCGGTGCAACAGCTTGACGTCCCAGCAGGCCTTGCCGGCCTGCTCGGCCTCGGCCTGGGCGGCCGGGTCGAACCTGGCGGCCGCGTGGGCGATGAGCCGGTCGATCAGGACCACCCCGCAGGAGTCGATCCGGGCCGCGAGCTGGGCGTCGACATCCGCCGCCGCCTCCCGGGACAGGGTGTGGGTGGCCTGGGCCAGCCGCCGGGCCCGCCACGGCGCCACCTCCAGGCGTTGGACCCGGGCCCACGTCTTGGGCAGCCGGTAGGCCAGGTCCAAGGCGTCGGCCAGCACCTGCATCCCACCGTAGGTCGAGACCCCCAGGGCGGTGGCGAACGGCTCGGGCGCGAACGCCGCGATGCTGGGGCAGCCCTCGCCGCCCAGGGACTCCGCACAGTCCTCCAGACCCGGGATCGAGGCGTCCCCCCACACACCGCGGTACCGGTCTCGTCGGTGGCCGGGTGCAGCACACACCACCGCAACCCCAGCTCCAGCTTCGCCAACCCCGCCCGCCGTTCGGCGGTCTCGGCGTCCCCGACCCCGGCGAGCACCCCGGCAGCATCGAGCCCGCCGAGCCCGTCGAGGTCGAGGACCCCGGTCGGGTTCGGTAGCGATGCTGCGATGGTGGCCATACGAGTATTCGACCACCGGCCACCGACACTCCACCGTCCGAAACCGGGGTTGTGCACAGGCCCGGAGGAAGGCGCTCGCTCCTCAACCACCGACGACGGCGCGCTCGACCAACGGTGCGGCTCGACCAGCCGAACGATCAGTCGGCCAGGAGCGCGAGCTCGTCGTCGACGTAGGTGTCGGTGTCGCCGAGGGAGTCCAGCTCCTCCTTCAAGGCGCGTTGGATCTCCAGCGCCTCCTCGCGGCGGCCGAGGTTGCGGTACGTCCAGCCGATCATCCACCTCGCGACCCGGATCCTGGCCGGGTCGCCGATGCGCTCCCGGGCGGCCAGTGCCTGCTCGAAGGCGGACAGGGCTGCCTGGTAGTCGCCGGCATCGGTGTGAGTCATCCCGATGTTGTTGAGCAGGGAAGCGTCCCAGTCACGGGCGCGCTGGTCGGTCGACGCGCGTGCAACCGCCAGCGCCGCCTCGTTGAGGGCGAGCTGCTCCTCCTCGGGGGCAGCCAGCGCGACCATGTGCAGCGCGTCGACATGCAGCGCCTCCAGTCCGGCGGCCCGGGCCAACGCGGCCGCGCTCTCGAAGTGGGGTCGTGACTCGTCGACGCGCCCCGACGAGCGGAGCACCCGGCCGCGCTCCAGCGCGAGGTACGTCGCGGCCTCGGGTGCGTCGCAATGCAGACGATCGAGGATCTTGGTGGCCTCGTCGTACTTCTCCTGGAGCCCGAGCGCCCGCACATACTGAGTCAGCCACGCGGTCTTGTCCGGCTCGTCGGCCCGCTCGGCCGCGGCGAGGAACCGCTCGCCGGAGGCGGCCGGGTCGTCGAAGTCCCAGAGCGGACGCGGGTCGATCACGTCGCGACCCTAATACGACGCGCCGGAGGCGTCCGCACGACAATAGGCGCATGGCCACGGACGGACCGATCCCACCCGCGCGCCCGCATCACAGGTTCACCGAGGACGGCCGACGGATGCGCGAGGTCCTCAGCTACTCCCGGCGCGGCAACCGGCTCACACCGTTCCAGCAGGAGGCGTGGGACGCCCACCACGGGACCTGGGTGATCCCGGACGAGGCGGTCGACCAGCCGGGGTTCGCGCTGACCGAGTGGTTCGGTCGCGAAGCGCCCCTGATCGTCGAGATCGGGTCGGGGGTGGGAGAGGCGACCGGGGTGCTCGCCGCCGCGCGCGCGACGTACGACGTGCTGGCGCTGGAGGTTTGGCGGCCCGGCGTCGCCTCGTCCCTGGCCGAGGTGGCGAAGGCGGGCGCTGCCAACGTCCGCTTCTGCTCGGTCGACGCCGTCTGGATGCTGGAGAACGTCGTCGTCCCCGGAGGCCTGGCCGAGCTCTGGACCTTCTTTCCAGACCCGTGGCCGAAGACCCGCCACCACAAGCGGCGACTGGTCGATGCCCCATTCACCGCACTCGCTGCGACGCGCCTCGCTCCGGGAGCACGCTGGCGCCTCGCCACCGACTGGGTCGACTATGCCGACCAGATGCGATCGGTCCTCGACGCCGAGCGGTCCCTGACCGGCGGCTTGGTCGCGAGGTGGGAGGAGCGGCCGGTGACGAAGTTCGAGCGCAAAGGGATCGCGGCGGGACGCACCATCACCGACCTGTGCTACATGCGGTCTGAGTAGCGATCAGCCCAGGTCGACGCCCGCGCGTTCGAGCTCGGCCTCCGTGCGCAGCCGTTCGCTCTCTCGCTCCAGGGCGTCGGTGATCCGGTCGAGCTCGGTGCTCACACCCAGCGCATGGCAGGCATCGAGCAACGCGTCGTCGTACGCCGCCACGATCGCGCGCCGCCGGACCATCGGCATCCCGCTCTCCAGCAACCGCGCCTGGGGACGGATCCGGCGGAGGTCGGACGCGATCCGCTCGATCGGCATCCCGCCGGGAGTCGGGGGCGGAGGTGGGACGAGGTGGACGGTGCGACCGACACCGATCGCCCATCCGCGCACGCGTGCGCCGTTGAAGACGCACCAGACGGAAGCGACCACCCCTGCCGTGATCAGGCCCAGCACGAGGACACCGCCGAGCATGTCTCGACGGTATGCCCGGCCCGAACGGCGATCAAGGCTGCCGGTGGCCTGCCACAATGCCCGCCATGACGCAGCAGCCGCCCCCGGGATACGGCCCGCCGGGATACGGCGCCTACCCCCCGTCCGCGCCGAACCACCCGCAGGCGACCACCACCTTGGTGCTCGGCATCCTCGGCATCGTGGTCTGCGGTCTCTGCGGACCGTTCGCCTGGAGCATCGGCAACCGCGTCGTCCGCGAGATCGACGCCTCCGGCGGCCGGTGGGGCGGGCGCACCGAGGCGAACGTCGGCCGGATCCTCGGCATCGTCGCCACGGCGTTGCTCGTGCTGTCGGTGCTCCTGGTCTTCGTCGTGTTCGTCTTCGGCGGCGTCATCGCCGACTCGTTCATCACGTCCTAACTGAGCCAGTCAGGCTCTGCCGAGCAGCGTGTCCACCGCCTCGCCGAACACCTCCGTGTGCCGGTCGACGTCGCCCGGGGTGTGGTGCGGCGAGAACAGCGCCATGTTGTGGAACGGCGTGAGCAGCAGCCCGCGGTTCAGCGTCCACAGATGGAAGAACGCCTCGAGCCCGTCGTCCATCGCTGCGGCCGCCTCCGCGCCGGTGCGAGGCGGTGGGCAGAACCAGTACTCGGCCCGGCAGCCGAGCCGCTGCACGTTCCACGGCAGCCCGTGCTTCTCGATCACCGACCCGACTCCGGCGGTGAACTGCT
>JAICSC010000196.1 GCA_025937085.1 Nocardioides sp. | reverse complement strand
CATCGCGGCGACACCAAGGTGCTGGTGATCCGTGGAGAGGGCAAGGGGTTCTGCGGCGGCGGCGACGTCAACGAGATCATCGGCGAGCTGATCCGGATGGACGCCGACGGCCTGATCGGGTTCACCAAGATGACCGGCGACGTGATCCGGGCGATGCGGGAGTGCCCGATCCCGATCATCGCCGGCATCCAGGGCATCGCCGCCGGGGCCGGCAGTGTGGTCGCGATCGCGGCCGACTTCCGGATCTGCACGCCGCAGGCCAGGTTCGCCTTCCTGTTCACCAAGGTCGGGCTGTCCGGCGGCGACATGGGCGCGGCGTACCTCCTCCCACGCCTCGTCGGCTACGGGCGCGCCACCGAGCTGCTCATGCTCGGCGACACGATCGACGCCGAGACCGCCGACCGGTACGGCCTGGTCACTCAGCTCCTGGACGATTCAGGCGACCTCGACACCGCCTGCGAGGCCCTCGCCCGGCGGCTCGCCGACGGTCCGAGCCTCGGCCTGCAGCAGACCAAGTCGCTGATCACCCGCGAGCTCGACATGCCGATCGGGCCGGCGATGGAGCTCGACGCGATGACCCAGGCGTTGCTGATGACCACCCACGACCATGCGGAGTTCCACGCCGCGTTCAACGCCAAACGACCCCCCGAATGGACAGGCCGATGAGCTCCGACCTCGCAGCGCACGACTTCCTGAAGATCGACGAGCTGCTCTCCGACGAGGACCGGGCGATCCGCGACACGGTCCGCGACTTCGCCCGCAGCGAGCTCGCACCCCACATCGCCGACTGGTACGAGGAGGGCACGCTGCCCGACGACCTCGGGCCGCGGCTGGGCAAGCTCGGCCTGCTCGGGATGCACCTCGAGGGCTATGGCTGCGCCGGCACCAGCGCGACGGCGTACGGCGTGGCGTGTCGCGAGCTCGAGGCGGTCGACTCCGGGCTGCGCAGCTTCGTGAGCGTGCAGGGCTCGCTGGCGATGTTCGCGATCCACCGCTGGGGCAGCGACGAGCAGAAGGAGGCGTGGCTGCCGCGGATGGCGACCGGCGAGGCGATCGGCTGCTTCGGTCTCACCGAGCCGGACGCCGGGAGCGATCCGGGGTCGATGAGGACGCGGGCTCGCCGTGACGCCCCGGGAGATGAGCAGAGTGACTGGGTCCTGAACGGCTCGAAGATGTGGATCACCAACGGCACCTTCGCCGACGTGGCGATCGTCTGGGCCCGAGTCGAAGGAGGCGGGCCGGATGACGGGATCCGCGGGTTCGTCGTACCGACCGATACGCCGGGCTTCAGTGCGCACAAGATCCAGCGCAAGCTCTCGCTGCGGGCGTCGGTGACCGCCGAGCTGGCCTTGGACGACCTGCGGCTGCCGGCGTCGGCGGTGTTCCCGGAGGTGCGCGGGCTGAAGGGTCCGCTGTCGTGCCTCAACGAGGCGCGGTACGGCATCGTCTGGGGGGTGGTCGGCGCGGCCCGGGCGTGCCTGGAGGAGTCGTTGGCCTACACCGCGGAGCGGGAGCAGTTCGGCAGGCCGCTGGCGTCGTTCCAGCTCACCCAGCGCAAGCTCGCGCTGATGACGGTCGCGGTCAACAACGCGTCGCTGGTGGCCTGGCGGCTCGGCGCGCTGAAGGACGCCGGGACGGTGACGCCGATCCAGGTCTCCTACGGGAAGTACGCCAACGTCCGGGCCGCGCTCGAGGTGGCGCGCGAGGCGCGGACCACGCTGGGCGGCGCCGGGATCACGCTCGACCATTCCGTGATGCGCCACATGAACAACCTCGAGACCGTGATGACCTACGAAGGCACCGAAGAGATGCACCTGCTCTCGATCGGGTCCGAGCTGACCGGCACCCCGGCGTTCCGATGAGCCGTTCCGGGACGCTCGCGCGGGGGCCCAGAATTCCCCGCTCAGGCGATCAGGGGGGGAATTCTGAAGAGGCGCTACCCCCTCGCCGCCCGCGCTGCCACCCGGAGGGGCGGCCGTGATCGCGCTGGTGACGGGGGCCTCGAAGGGGATCGGCGAGGCGTGTGCGCTGGCGCTGTCGAAGGCGGGGCACCGGGTCGCGCTGGCTTCCCGGGACGCCGACGCGCTGCAGGCCGTGGCGGAGACGCTGCCCGGCGAGTCCCTCGTCGTACCGACCGATGTCCTCGACCCCGCGGCGATCGAGAGGGCGTTCGCCCGGGTGGAGAAGGAGTGGGGTCCGGTCGAGATCCTGGTCGTGAACGCGGGGGCGTCGATGTCGGCCCCTCTGGTGAAGACGTCCGACGAGGACTGGCAGCGGATGCTCGACCTCAACCTCACCGCGCCGTTCCGCTGCCTGCGTCGTGCGTTGCCGGCGATGACGGCCGCCGGATTCGGGCGGGTCGTGGTCATCGCGTCGGTCGCGGGCAAGACCGGGTCGGCGCGGATCGCGGCGTACACCGCGAGCAAGCACGGCGTCCTCGGGCTCGTCCGCACCGCCGCGATGGAGGTCGCGAAGAGCGGAGTCACGGTGAACGCCGTGTGTCCCGGGTACGTCGACACCCCGATGACCGACGAGTCCGTCGCGAACATCGCGACCGGGACGGGCCGCTCGGAGGAGCAGGCGCGGGCGATCCTCGAGGGCATGCAGCCGATCGGGCGGCTCGTGACGATCGAGGAGGTGGCGTCGGCGGTGATGCTCTGCATCGACAACGCGGCGGTGAACGGACAGGGCATCAACGTCGACGGCGGAGCGGTCCAGAGCTAAGCCTGGCAAAGGAGACCTCACCTGATGGCCGATCTCGAGCGGATCAACCCGGACAACCTGGCGAAGCCGACGGGTTTCTCGCACGCGGTCGTCGCCCGCGGCACGGGCATCCACCTCGCCGGACAGACCGGCATGGATGCGTCCGGCGCGATCGTCGCGGGCGGTGTCGTCGCGCAGTTCGAGCAGGCGCTGTCCAACCTGCTCGCCGCCCTGCGCGCGGCCGGCGGCCAGCGCGACGGCATCGCGTCCCTGACGATCTACGTGGTGGACATGGACGACTACCGCGCCCATGCCCGCCAGATCGGCGAGGTGTGGAAGCGGCTCGTCGGGACCGAGTACCCCGCCATGGCCGGCATCGGGGTCGCCCGCCTGTGGGACGCCGAGGCGCTCGTGGAGCTGCAGGGGTACGCCGTTCTGTGAGGGACGAGTGCTCCGTCGTGAGCTGCTCCACCATGGGATGCAGATGAACCCGCACTCCCCACGGCGTACACACCGAGGGGAGTGACAACTCGTCTACATCCCATGGTGGAGCAACCCCAGGAGAGCAACCCCAGGAGAGCAACCCCAGGAGAGCAACCCCAGGAGAGCAACCCCAGGAGGGCGCGAGTCAGGGCGCGTCGATCACCGCGTGGGCGTGCTTCGCGGCCGGAGCGCGCAACCGCCCGTCGAGCTCGGTGAAGAGGTCGCCTGCCTGCACCCCCGGCCACCCCGTCGGCAGCAGGTCGAGCGGGATGCCCGGGTCGAGGTATGGCAGCCTCCGCCAGGCGGTCAGCATCGGGACGTACGCCGCGAACGCGCGCGCCGGGTCGGGGGAGCGCGCCTGCGTCAACGTCCGGTGGTCGGCCACGAACGCGTCGTACAGCGCAGCGATCGACGGCAGGTCCCACCACTCGCCGACCCGGACGTCGGGCGGACCTGAGCCGAGATAGTCACCGCGGAAGAGCTCGGTGTACGCCGCGAGCCCGGCCCGGCCGAGCGCCTCCAGCGTCTCGTCGTACGCCGTGCCGGGCGCGATCCACACACCCGGTGCGGCCGTGCCGAAGCCCAGCCGGGTCAGCAACGACCTCAGCTCGTGCCGCTTCCCGCGCTCGGACTCCGGCACCGAGAACACCACGACCAGCCAGCCGTCCCCGACCGACGCCCGGGGCCGCGACCAGATGCGCGCGTCGCCCTCGCGGAGCACCGCCAGCGCCGACGCCGACAACCGGTAGCCCGCCTGCCCGTCGGCCTTCGCGGGCTCGAGCACCTGGCGCTTCTTCAGCCGCGACACCGACGAGCGCGTCGCCGCAGCGTCGACGTCGAGGTCGCCCATCAGCGAGATCAGCGAACGCACCGAGAGCCAGTTGGCCTCGTCGCGTGCGTACAGCCCGAACAGCGACAGGATCAGGTGTCGCGGCGAGTGGTCAGGCATCAGCCGGCGGTTCCTGAGGAGCCGAGGGACGAGGCGTCGCGAGGGGGAAGAAGGGCGGCCGCGCCGGCCTGCCGCAGCCGGAAGCGCTGGAGCTTCCCGGTCGCGGTCTTGGGCAGCTCGGTCACGAACTCGATCGCTCGGGGGTACTTGTACGGCGCGATCTCGGCCTTGCAGAAGTCCTGCAGCTCGGTGGCGCTCACCGACCCCGCGCACACGACGTACGCCTTGACGATGTGTCCGCGCGCCTCGTCGGGGACGCCGACCACCGCGCACTCCGCGACCAGCGGATGCTTGAGCAGCGCCTCCTCGACCTCGGGGGCTGCGATGTTGTAGCCGGAGCTGATGATCATGTCGTCGCTGCGCGCTTGGTACCAGAAGTACCCGTCGTCGTCGCGGATGAAGGTGTCTCCGGTGAGGTTCCAGCCCTTCACGACGTACGCCGCCTGCCGCGGGTCGTCGAGGTAGCGACAGCCGGTCGGCCCCTTCACCGCCAGCCGTCCGGGTTCGCCGGTAGGGAGCTCGTTGCCGAGCTCGTCGACGATCGTGGCGGCGTACCCCGGCACGGCGCGTCCGGTCGACCCGGGCCTGATGTCGTCTCCCGATGCCGAGATGAAGATGTGCAGCATCTCGGTCGACCCGATGCCGTCGATGATCTCGACCCCGGTCGCCGCGCGGAACGCCTCCCAGGTCGCCTTCGGCAGGTGCTCGCCGGCGGACACGGCCTTCTGGAGCGACGGCACCGTTCTCCCCGCCGCCAGGATCGCCTTGTACGCCGTCGGCGCGGTGAAGCAGATCGTCACGCCGTGCTCGTCGATCAGGTCGGCGAGCTCCACGGGGGTCGCCTTCTCGACCAGCAGCGTCGACGCGCCCGCATGCAGGGGGAACAGCAGCACACCGCCGAGCCCGAAGGTGAACGCGTACGGCGGGGTGCCGGTGAACACGTCGCCGGACGAGGGCTGGAGCACGTGGCGCGAGAAGGTCTCGCAGATCGACATCACGTCGCGATGGAAGTGCATGGTCGCCTTCGGCCGGCCGGTGGTGCCGGAGGTGAAGGCGAGCATGCACACGTCGTCGCTGGAGGTCTGGACGTCGTCGAACGTCGCCTCCTTGCCCGTGACCCGCTCGGCCCAGTCGTCGTCGCCGTACGCGATCGTCGGGACCCCGAGCGGCTCGACCGCCTCGAGGAACCGGTGGTCGACCAGGGCGGCGTCGAGGTGGGCGATCTCGTGGATCGTCTGGAGCTCGCCGGTCCGCAGCAGCGGCATCGTGGTGACCAGGACCCCGCCCGCCTTGAGCACGCCGAACCACGCGGCCGACAGCCACTGGTTGTTGGGCCCGCGGAGCAGCACCCGGTTGCCGGGAACGATCCCGAGATCCTCGACGAGCACCCGGGCGACCCGGTTCGCGGCCGCCATCAGCTCGCCGTACGTCCAGGTCGGGACGCCGGGCTGGTGCAGGCACGGGCGGTCGGCGCCGTAGTGGCCGGCGACGTCGTCGAGCAGGGCGGTGGCGCAGTTGAGCCGGTCCGGGTACTGCAGCTCCGGGAGGTCGAAGGTCAGCTCCGGCCACTGCTCGGCCGGCGGCAGATGGTCACGGCAGAACGTGTCGACGTGGGCCGACGGCAGCAGCTCCATGTCCGACAACGTATGCCCTGTCCGTGACGACGGGCAAGAGAACGCGATACCGCCCAAGTGGGACTTCTCCCGCGCCGAGGTGGGACTTCTCCCGCGCCGAGGTGGGACTTCTCCCGAGCCCAGATGGGACTTCTCCCGCGGCGAGGAGAGTCGCGCGAGAGTACGCTTGCGACACGTTCGGGGAAGGAGCCCGCCATGGGTTGGGTCATCGGGATCGTCGTACTGCTCGTGGTCGCGGCCGTCGTACGGCGCCTGGTGCGAGGGAGGCGAGCTCCGCGGTTCGACCAGAACCAGCTCGAGAACGCGAACTACTCGCGGATCGGGCAGGACGTCCACAACCTCGACCAGCGCTACGGGCACATGGGCTGACGGCCGGAGGCGAGACGCCCGTACAACCGGTCCGAGCACGGGCTGGCGCGCCTCACCCGAGCGCGTCGTAGATCTGCTTGGTCTGCGCGGCGATCGACTCCCAGGAGAACGCCTCGACCGCGCGCCCCCGCCCGGCCCGGCCCATCGCGCGGGCGCGGTCGGGATCGGTGACGACCGAGGTCAGGGCCCCGGCGAAGTCGGCGACGTATCGGTCGGGATCCAACGGCGTGCCCGTTCCGTCGGTCGCTTGCTCGATCGGGACCAGTACCCCGGTCTCGCCGTCGACGACGACCTCGGGGATGCCGCCGGTGGCGGTCGCGACGACGGCGGTCTCGCAGGCCATCGCCTCGAGGTTGACTATCCCGAGCGGCTCGTAGATCGAGGGGCAGACGAACGCCGTCGCGGCGGACAGCAGGGCGACGACATCGGCGCGCGGGAGCATCTCCCGGATCCAGACGACACCCTCGCGGGTCCTGGCCAGCTCGGCGACCAGGCCCTCGACCTCGGCCTGGATCTCCTTCGTGTCGGGAGCCCCGGCGCAGAGCACGAGCTG
>JAICSC010000033.1 GCA_025937085.1 Nocardioides sp. | reverse complement strand
GGGACTCGAGCCGGTGACCATCACCGAGGACAGCCTCTTCGTCAACGTCGGCGAACGCACGAACATCACCGGCTCGGCCCGGTTCCGCAAGCTGATCAAGGACGGCGACTACGACACCGCGCTGTCCGTCGCGGCCCAGCAGGTCGAGGCCGGCGCCCAGGTCATCGACGTCAACATGGACGAGGGGATGATCGACGGGGTCGCGGCGATGGACCGCCTCCTCAAGCTGATCGCCTCCGAGCCGGACATCTCACGCGTCCCGGTGATGGTCGACTCGTCGAAGTGGGAGGTGATCGAGGCCGGCCTGAAGTGCGTGCAGGGCAAGGCGATCGTCAACTCGATCTCCATGAAGGAGGGCGAGGACGCGTTCGTCGAGCACGCCCGGCTGTGCCGCCGGTACGGCGCGGCCGCGGTCGTCATGGCCTTCGACGAGGACGGCCAGGCCGACAACCTGGAGCGGCGTACCGCAGTGTGCGAGCGGGCGTACCGGATCCTCACCGAGCAGGTCGGCTTCCCGGCCGAGGACATCATCTTCGACCCCAACGTGTTCGCGATCGCGACGGGGATCGAGGAGCATGCGGCCTACGGCCGCGACTTCATCGAGGCGACCCGCTGGATCAAGCAGAACCTGCCCGGCGCCCTGGTCTCGGGTGGGATCTCCAACGTCAGCTTCTCGTTCCGCGGCAACAACCCCGTGCGGGAGGCGATCCACGCGGTCTTCCTCTTCCACGCGATCGAGGCCGGCCTCGACATGGGGATCGTCAACGCCGGCGCCCTCGTCGTCTACGACCAGGTGGACCCCGAGCTGCGCGAGCGGATCGAGGACGTCGTCCTGAACCGCCGTCCGGACGCCGCCGAGCGGTTGCTCGAGATCGCCGAGCGGTTCAACGTCGCCGCCGGGGAGGCCGACGAGGCCGCCGAGGAGTGGCGCGACCTGCCCTTGCGCGAGCGGATCACCCACTCGCTGGTGAAGGGCATCGACAGCTGGATCGTGGGCGACACCGAGGACCTGCGCCAGGAGATCGCGGCGGCCGGCGGCCGCCCGATCGAGGTGATCGAGGGCCCGCTGATGGACGGCATGAACGTCGTGGGAGACCTGTTCGGCGCCGGCAAGATGTTCCTGCCCCAGGTCGTCAAGAGCGCCCGGGTGATGAAGAAGGCGGTGGCCCACCTCATTCCCTACATCGAGCGGCAAGAGGCCGAAAGCGGACAGCAAACGGTTGAAGGCGGCGAGCAGCCCAGCGAACGGCGCACCAACGGCACGCTCGTCACCGCCACCGTGAAGGGCGACGTGCACGACATCGGCAAGAACATCGTCGGGGTCGTGCTCCAGTGCAACAACTACGAGGTGATCGACCTCGGCGTGATGGTGCCCGCCCAGAAGATCCTGGACACCGCCCGCGAGGTCGGCGCCGACGCGATCGGGCTGTCGGGTCTCATCACCCCCAGCCTCGACGAGATGGTCAACGTCGCGAGCGAGATGCAGCGGCAGGGCTTCACGCTGCCGCTGCTGATCGGCGGCGCCACGACGTCACGCGCCCACACCGCGGTGAAGGTGGATCCCCGGTACGACGGCCCCGTGGTCTGGGTCAAGGACGCGTCCCGGTCGGTGCCGGTCACCGCCGCACTGCTCCACGAGACCAACCGGGAGAAGCTGCTCGCGGACGTGAAGGCCGACTACGACTCGCTGCGAGCCCGACACGCCGCCAAGAACGACCGGCCCCTGGCCACCCTGGAGGAGGCCCGCGAGGCGCGCACGCCCATCGAGTGGGACGGCTACCGCCCGCCGCGGCCGCGGCTCCTCCTGCAGCAGGACCTGGGAGTGTCGCCGGTCACCGGTCGTCCCGGTGCCACGCAGCACGTGCGCGTCTTCCACAACGCCGACCTCGCCGACCTCCGCCGCTACATCGACTGGCAGCCGTTCTTCAACGCCTGGGAGATGAAGGGGTCGTTCCCCGAGATCCTCGAAGATGCCGACTCCGGCGAGACCGCGCGCAAGCTCTACGACGACGCGCAGAGGATGCTGGACAGCCTGATCGAGGAGAAGTGGCTGACCGCACACGGTGTGGTGGGGCTGTTCCCGGCGAGCGCCGTCGGCGACGACATCGAGGTCTATCTCGACGAGCAGCGCGCCGAGCCGCACGTCGTACTCCACCAGCTGCGGCAGCAGGGCGCGCATCGCCCCGGCGTACCGAACCGCTCGCTGGCGGACTACGTCGCGCCCAAGGAGACCGGCCTCAAGGACTACGTCGGACTCTTCGCGGTCACCGCCGGCGTGGGCAGCCAGGACAAGATCCTCGAGTTCAAGGAGGCTCTCGACGACTACTCCGGGATCCTGCTGGAGTCACTGGCGGACCGGCTCGCCGAGGCGTTCGCCGAGCGGATGCACGAGCGCGTGCGTCGCGAGCTCTGGGGTTATGCGCCGGACGAGCACCTCGACAACCGGCAGCTGATCAAGGAGCAGTACGCCGGCATCCGACCTGCTCCGGGCTACCCGGCCAGCCCCGACCACACCGAGAAGAGGACGCTCTGGGACCTCCTCGACGTCACCGCGAACACCGGCATGGAGCTGACCGACTCCATGGCCATGTGGCCGGGAGCCTCGGTGTCGGGCATCTACTTCAGCCACCCGGAGTCGCAGTACTTCGTGGTCGGCCGCCTCGGGCCGGACCAGGTCGCCGACTACGCCGAGCGCAAGGGCTGGACCCTGGCCGAGGCCGAGCGCTGGCTGTCGGCAAACCTCGGCTACGACCCGGAGGACTGAGCCCTGACGGTGCTGTCGGTGGAGACACGGGGCCGTCGGATCGACTCGTACGCCGCCGTCCTGTGGGACATGGACGGCACCCTGGTCGACACCGAGCCGTACTGGACCGTTGCGGAGCTCGCCCTGGCCGAGCGCCACGGGGGCATCTGGACTCCCGAGGAGTCCCTGGAGCTGGTCGGCTTCGACCTGATCGACGCGGCCGTGTGCATGCGGGAGAGGATGGGCATCGACCCGTCCCCCGAGCAGATCGTCGAGGAGATGCTCGACTCGGTGATCGCTCAGGTCGAGCGGGAGGTGCCCTGGCGGGCCGGCGCGGTGGACCTGCTCGCCTCGCTCCGCGACGCCGAGGTCCCCTGCGGACTGGTGACGATGTCCTGGACCCGGTTCGTCGAGCCGATCCTCGAGGGTCTGCCCGAAGGCACCTTCTCCGTGGTGGTCACCGGCGACACCGTGGACCAGGGGAAGCCGCACCCGGAGCCCTACCTGACCGCTGCCCGGCGGCTCGACGTCCTGGCCGGGGAGTGCCTGGCGATCGAGGACTCCGACACCGGAGCGACCTCCGCGGCCGCAGCGGGCTGCACGGTGCTGTGCGCACCGCTCCATGTGCCCGTCCCGTCGGGGCCGAGGCGGGTCTTCACCGACTCCCTGCTCGGGCTCTCGGCGTCCTCGGTGCTCCCAGGGTGAGCTGCGGTCGGGAGCGCAGCTCACGCGTGGACCGTCCCAGGTGCGGCGCGCGCCCGCACCGCAGCCCCCCCCGGGGCCACATGTCCGCAATCGTTGCCGGATCGCGACCTCTCGCGGGCCCCCGGTGATGGACGTGCCCAGAAGGAGAGACTAGGTTCTCGTGACTGATCAGCCCTCGCGCGCCCGCGAGCGGAGAACTGGAGACGGAGGAGCTCAGTGGTTCGGACGAAGAAGCTCGTGGCCGTTGTCGGCGTGGCGGTGGCGGCTACCGCCCTCGCGGCGTGCGGCAGCAAGAACAGCGCGCCGGCAGGCAGCAGCACGTCGGGCAACTACATTCTGGGCACCACGGACAGCAGCGTCACCTCGCTGGACCCGGCCGGTGCCTACGACCTGCCCTCCTGGACGATCCAGTACAACATCTACCAGCAGCTGGTCTCCTACCAGCCGGGCAGCACCAAGCCCACGCCGTACGCCGCGAAGTCGTGCGAGTACACCGACCCGAGCACGGTCAAGTGCGTGCTCAACTCGGGGATGGAGTACTCCAACGGCGACCCGGTGAAGGCCTCGGACGTCGCCTACTCGTTCAAGCGCTCCATCGTCATCAACGACCCGAACGCCGCGTCGTCGCTGCTGTCCGACCTGAGCAACGGCAGCACCAAGCACCCCGACCTCGCCAAAGGCGCCATCGAGACGCCTGACGACACCACGGTGATCTTCCACCTGAACGCCCCCGACCTCACGTTCATCCAGGCGCTCACCACCCCGGCTGCCTCGATCGTCGACCCGAAGGTCTACCCGGCCGACAAGCTGCTGCCCGACAGCCAGTCGATCGGCTCCGGTCCGTTCCAGCTCAGCCAGTTCCAGCCCAACCAGCAGGCCGTGCTCACGGCGAACCCGCACTACACGGGCCCCAACAAGCCCAAGGCGGCTCAGGTGACCGTGCAGTACTTCAACAGCGACACCGCGCTGACGACGGCCGTGGGCAACGGTCAGGTCGACGTGGCGTGGCGCACGTTCAGCGCCCAGGAGATCAAGACGCTGCAGGGCAACGACAAGGTCAACGTCTACCCGGGCAAGGGCTCGGAGTTCCGCTACTGGGTCTTCCACACCCAAAAGGGTCCCGGCGCCAACCCGGCGGTGCGGCAGGCGGTCGCGCAGCTCATCGACCGCAACGCGATCGCACAGCGGGCCTACGACGGCACCGTCAACCCGGCGTACTCCACGGTCCCACCGGGCTTCCTCGGCGCCAGCCAGGCGTTCCAGACGATGTACGGCTCGCCGAGCGTCTCCAAGGCGAAGGCGATCCTGCAGAAGGCCGGCGTCTCCACCCCGGTGGCGATCAAGCTCGGCTACACCCCGTCGCACTACGGCCCAGCCAGCGTCGACGAGGCCAACGAGCTGGCCTCCGAGCTGAACAAGAGCGGGCTGTTCAAGGCGACGGTCGATGACGCCGAGTGGAACCAGTACCAGGACCTCGAGAAGACTGGCGTGTACGACCTGTACCAGCTCGGCTGGTTCCCCGACTACCTCGACCCCGACGACTACCTGAGCCCGTTCCTGCGTGACGGCGGATTCTTCGTCAACGGTTACACGAGCAAGCAGATGGACGCGCTGCTGACCAAGGAGCGCGGCGAGACCGACACGACGAAGCGAGCGGCGATCATCGGCCAGATCCAGACGCTCACCGCCAAGGACGTCCCGATGATCCCGTCGTGGTTCGGCCAGAACACCGGCATCGCCAACAAGGACATGACCGGGGTGGAGCCCACCCTCGACCAGGCCTACATCTTCCGGATGTGGCTGCCCTCCAAGAGCGGCAGCTGAGCACGAAGCGCGAGGGCGCCGTACTGGAGTACGGCGCCCTCGAGCCCGTGCGTCAGGTCTCTGACCGCGTGACCGGGCCTGGATCTGGGTTGAAGGAGGGTCGATGAGCTCGAGCGCCGGGTCAGGGTCGCTCGCCCGCTACATCCTGGTCCGCATCATCCTGGTCATCCCGATGATGCTGATCCTGCTCACCGTCGTCTTCCTGCTCCTCAGGGTGGCTCCGGGCGACCCCGTCAGCGCCTCGGTCGGTGGCCGACTGCCACCTGCGATCCTCGCGCAGAAGCGAGCCGCGCTCGGGCTGGACCAGCCCCTCTACCAGCAGTACCTCGAATACCTCGGCCACGTGGTGCGGTTCAACTTCGGCACCACGATCAGCGACAACCAGCCGGTGCTCAGCGTGATCCGCGACAAGGGTGGCGCCACGCTGACCCTGACTGTGGGTGCGTTCCTGATCGCCCTCGTCCTCGGGCTGCCGCTGGGCCGGCTCGCCGGTCGGTACCGGGACTCGGGAGCCGACGCGGTCATCCGGATCTTCGGCATCGTCACGTATGCGGCGCCCATCTTCTGGGTGGGCGTCCTGCTGGTGGCGTTCGTTGCGGCGCACTTCCCGAGCTGGCCGACTTACGGCATCGCATCCGCTCAGACCACGTTCGTGGTTCCGACGCATACCCACATACTCATCGTCGACTCCATCATCGCGAACTACTGGTCGGGTGTCTTCGACATCCTCAAGCACTGCGTGCTGCCGTGTATCACGCTCGGACTCCTGATCACCGGCGTGATCATCCGGCTGGTCCGGGTCAACGTGATCCAGGCGCTCAAGGGCGACTACGTCGAGGCCGCACGGGCCCGTGGCGTTCCCGAGGGCCGGGTGGTGCGCAAGCACGCCTTCCGCAACGCCCTGGTGCCGGTGATCACGGTGATCGGTCTCCAGGTCGCGCTCACCCTCTCGGGTGCGGTGCTCACCGAGACGACGTTCAACTGGCCCGGAGTGGGAACCGCCCTGGTGAACTACCTCAACGAGCGTGACTACACCGCCGTCCAGGGCCTGGTGACCTTCTTCGCCGTGGTCGTGGTCATCGTGAGCCTGCTGGTCGACATCCTCAACGCGCTGGTCGACCCGAGGGTGAGGTACTGATGGCCGGGCGGACACGGGACTTCCTCCACACGATCTGGAACACCAAGGGCCTGGCGCGCTACATGTTCTGGGCCGGCGCCGCGATCACCGCGGTCTTCGTTGTGTGCGCGATCTTCGCGCCGTGGATCGCCCCCTACGGGTTCGACCAGACCTCCGCACACGGTGTGAACTTCCCCAAGCTCGGGCCCTACGACTCCCACCACCTGCTCGGCACCAACGACCAGTTCTACGACATCGCGTCCCGGATGATCTGGGGGGCTCGCACGGGGATCGAGGTCGTGATCCTGTCGGTGATCCTGGCCGGGCTGATCGGCGTTCCCTTGGGCCTGTTGTCCGGCTTCGTCGGCGGGTGGGTCGACCGGGTGCTGGTCTTCCTCATGGACGCTCTCTATGCCTTCCCGTCGCTGCTGCTGGCGATCGTGTTCTCGTTCCTGCTGAAGGGCAAGCTCGGCAGCGGGATCCTCGCCGCAGCCTTGTCGCTGACCGCGATCTACATCCCGCAGTACTTCCGGGTGGTTCGCAACACGACGGTGAGTGCGCGCGAGGCGACGTACGTCGAAGCGGCGCGCGCGATCGGCGCCAGACCGATGACGATCATGCGCAAGTACCTGTTCAGCAACGTCGTCCAGTCGGTGCCCGTGCTCGCGACGCTCAACGCCGCGGACGCCCTGGGCACCCTGGCCGCGCTCGGCTTCCTCGGCCTCGGCATCCAGCCGACCGAGGCCAGCGAGTGGGGCTACGACCTGAGCCGCGCCCTCGACGACGCCCAGGGCGGCAACTGGCTGCCGGCGTTCTGGCCCGGGCTGATGATCGTGCTGCTCATCACCGCGCTCACCCTCGTCGGCGAGGGGCTCAACGAGACCGTGAACCCGGCACTTCGCCGGCGCCGCCTCAAGCCGGTGGTGTTCTCCGCCAGGGTGCCGGCTGACGTCGCCGCGACCGGCCCGTCAGGCGGCACGCACGGCGTCCTCGACGGGCCGGACGACAGGCCAGGTGGCGGGCACGAGGAGGCAGCCACATGACCGAGCTCCGTGACGTCGGCGCGCCGGTGATCGAGGGACCGGTGCTGGAGGCTCGCGACTTCCGGGTCTGGTATGCCACCGACCGCGGCCCGGTGCGGGCCGTCGACGGCGTCAGCTTCTCCCTGCGTCGCGGGGAGATCCTCGGGCTGGTGGGGGAGTCGGGATGCGGTAAGTCGACGCTGGGACGCGGGCTCATCGGTCTGCTGCCCGACGGAAGCTCCCGGGACGGCGAGCTCGAGTTCGAGGGCCGCGACATGTTGGCGCTGCCCGGTCGCGAGCAGCGGGCGCTGCGCGGCAGTGACCTGGGCATGATCTTCCAGGAGCCGCTGACCCGGCTGAACCCCCTGATGCGCATCTCCGGGCACTTCGAGGAGACGTTGAGGATCCACAGGCCCGAGCTGAGCAAGGAGGAGGTCGAGCAGCAGGCGCTGGCGATCCTCCGGCTGATGGGGATCCCGCCGACCCGATACCACGCGTACCCCCACGAGTTCTCGGGTGGCATGCGGCAGCGACTGATGATCGCGCTCGCACTGGTGCTTCGGCCGGCGTTCGTCGTGGCCGACGAGCCGACGACCGCGCTCGACGTCCTCGTCGAGGCTCAGATCATCCGGATCCTGCACGACCTGCGCACGGAGTTCGAGACCGCGTTGCTGCTGATCACCCACAACCTGGGCATCATCGCGGAGGCGTGCGACCGGGTCGCGGTGATGTACGCCGGCGAGATCGTGGAGATCGGCGACGCGAAGGCGGTCTTCAGCCATCCCAAGCACCCCTACACGCGAGAGCTGCTCCGGTCGACGATCTCGCTGTCCACCACGGGACTGAACTACATCGACGGCGCGCCGCCGGACCTCGTCGAGCCGCCCTCGGGGTGCCACTTCCACCCACGCTGTCCCGACGCGATGCAGATCTGTGCCGCGCGGCATCCGGTCGACCGTGACCACGGCGACGGCCACCGTGCAGCATGCTGGGCCACCGACCTGGCCGAGGGGCTCACCCTGGACGAGTCCGATCGCGCGCCCCTGGAGCGGGAGGAGATCGCCGTTGCCGACGAGGCCTGACGCCGCGGCGCCGACGACGGGGGAGCGGTCCGCGACCGTCCTCGACCTCGACGACCTCGCCGTCCACTTCCAGCTGCAGGGCAACGCACTCTCACGTCTGCTCGGTCTCAAGGGCCGGGTCGTCAAGGCCGTGGACGGGGTGAGCCTCACCCTCGGTCGCGGGGAGGTCCTCGGAGTGGTGGGCGAGTCCGGTTCCGGCAAGACGACCCTCGGTCGCGCCCTGCTCGGGCTGGCTCCGACCACGAGCGGGTCGATCACCTACCACAGCGCCGACCGCGGCCTCCGTGTGGTCTCCGACATGCGCGGTGCCGAGCTGAGGGAGCTGCGCACCGACCTCCAGATGGTCTTCCAGGACCCGAACGCCGCCCTGAACCCTTCGATGACCATCGAGGAGGCGGTCGGGCACCCGCTGGTGATCCACGGGTTCGCCAAGGGGGCCGAGCTCAAGCGTCAGGTCGAGGAAGCCTTGGAGAAGGTCGGGCTGAGCCCGACCGAACGCTTCCTGCCCAAGTTCCCCTCGGACCTCTCCGGTGGCCAGAAGCAACGCGCGGTCATCGCCCGGGCGATCATCCTCAACCCCGAGGTGCTGGTCGCCGACGAGCCGGTCTCGATGCTGGACATGAGCGTTCGGGCGAAGATCCTGCAGCTGATGCTGGACCTCAAGACGGACCTCGGGCTCACCTACGTCTACATCACCCACGACCTGGCGACCGCCAAGTACTTCTGCGACCGGATCGCGATCATGTACCTCGGCAAGGTCGTCGAGATCGGGCCGACCGCGGAGATCTTCGCCAACCCGCGCCACCCGTACACCAAGGCGCTGCTCGCGGCGATCCCCGAACCCGACCCGGAGAAGATGGTGCCCCGGGACCTGCCACGCGGCGAGATCCCGGACGCCGCCGAGCCCCCTCTCGGCTGTTCCTTCCATCCCCGGTGCCCCGAGGCGGTCCGCAACTGTGGCTGGGAGTCGCGCGACCTGCGCGCCCTGATCGAGGAGCACTGGACGCGCTCGGTCGCGGCGTACGACGAGGAGCAGCGGGTGCTCGGAGACCTCGAGCACCTCGACACCCCGACGACCAGCGCCACCCTCGGCGCCGGCGGCAGCTCCGCCGTCCGGGCGGTCCTCGACCGGATCAGGGCCGAGGACACCGAGGAGCCCCTGTGGTCGGGGGTCACCTCGATCGAGGACGCCGGACCGGGCGTGGTCGTTCACTTCCAGCCGGCGGACTCGCCGCCGCTGCGACGCGCGGGCGGCGTCGACGTCGCGTGCGTGCTCTACCCGGACGAGAGCTGACCGGAGCCGAACCGACGCCCGGGTGGTCGAGACAGGCGCCAGCGGGCGTCTTCCTCAGCCACCGACGCGAGCGGCGCGGCGCCCGATGGCACTGAACGCGAGCAGCGGACCGGTCGTAGTACCAGCGTCCGATGTCCACTCCTACCCGCCGGAACCCACCCGGGTGTCCGGTTCCGACGTCATGAGGAGTCCGAGATGCTCACTCGTCCCATCCGTACCGCCCTGGCAGCCGGTTGCATCGCAGTGCTGACTCTGCCTGGGGGCATGCTGACACCGGCATTCGCATCGCACGGCGGCGGGAACGACGTCCGCACGAGCGGTCGCTGCTCCGGCAGTGCCCACTGGAGGCTCAAGGCCAAGCCGGACGACGGTCGGATCGAGGTCGAAGGCGAGATCGACAGCAACCGCTCGGGCCAGGTCTGGCACTGGACCTTCAAGCACAACGGCAGCCGGGTTGCCTCCGGAACCAAGAGGACCGCCGGACGGAGTAGCTCCTTCGAGGTCGTGCGGCGGCTGGCGAACGCGTCCGGTCGGGACCACTTCGTGTTCCGGGCGACCCACGGCAGCCAGGTCTGTCGCGGCACGGTCTCGCTCTGACGCCAGCGGCCTGGGCGACCCGTCAGTCGACGTCGTCCCCGCTGAGCTCGCCGGAGTCGCCGGTGCGGTCCGGCAGTGGCGGCGGTGTGCCGCCGAACTCGGGGCACACCGACTGGAACGAGCACCAGTCGCACAGCCGCGACCGGTTGGGCCGCCAGTCACCCGACTCCTGGGCTCTCTGGATGGCCTTCCAGATCGCCTCCACCTTGCGCTCGGTGGCGAGCAGGTCGGCCTCGTCGGGGACATAGCGCAGCATCTCGGCGTTGCCGAGGTAGACCAGTTGAAGCATCGCCGGCACGACCCCGCGGGTGCGCCAGATGACCAGGGCGTAGAACTTCATCTGGAAGAGCGCCTTGGCCTCGAACATCTCCCCGGGGGATCGACCGGTGTTGTGGGTGGGAACGAAGGACTCGCCACACAAGTACAAGGAGTCTTTGGAGTCCACCGAGACGCATTGCGTCGGCACCGACTCGATTTCCTCGACGGAGGTGATGATTCGACGCCGTGCCAGATCGTACCGAACGCCGGAATGTTGCACCTCGCATGCCAGCGCCTTGCGCGGTAACGCGAACGGGTTGAAGTCGATCGGCGTGAACTCAACGACGTGCCAGGTTCGATCCCGACGCGCCGCGTTCGAGTACGGCTTGCTGAAGTGCAGGGGGCTGATCCCGAGAGAACGTAGAAGGTGCACGACATCGGTCGCGAGTTGGTCGTGGGTCGTGGTGAAACCAGCTCGACGACGAGTCTTGTTCCACCACCCGTCCGTGTCCATGAGGCCGCGGAGGAGGTCGATCCGCTGATCGCGGCCGGTGCGCAGGTATTCGAGCGGAATGTGCTTCCGGCCTCGCAGGCCTAGCCGGGTGAGCTCGGCCGTCAGACCGACGTTCCACGCATTCGCGCTGGCATGCTTCCCTTCCTTCCCGCATCGTCGAGATCGGTGGCCGGCGGTTGGATCCACAACCATGGGATGTCCGAAGGAGCAGAGACCGTCCACCTTGGAGGGACAGACAGACGCAGCGCTCGCTTCCTGGCGGACGCGGACGTCTCTCGGCCAGTGCTGCTTGACCAGGGTGAGCATGTCGTCCAGATCATGGCGACCGACCGTCAGTCGACCACCTCGTGTGTCGCCGTCGCCGAGCCAAGCGCCGAGCAACCAGGGGTGTATCGCCAGCCGATCGGACGGGGGAAGCCGGAGCCCCTCTGCTGCCTGGATCCACACCGAATGGCGACGTCCGGCGGCTGCATGATCGGCCACGAGACGAGCGAGCGCGTCAGTGGAGAGCGTGTGTGTGGTCCTCACCTGACGTCGGCTGCTGATAACGGTCCATTGATGCACGTTGTCGGCGACCACCGACGAGCCGTCACGGAAGGTGACCCGATAGCACGGCCGATGGTGCACGTGTGACTTCTCGGTGACGGTTGTGGTCCGGCCGTCTGCCCCGAACAGGAGATCGCCGATCTGGACATCCTGCATGGTGGTCCAGCCGGTGGGAGTCGGGAGCGGGGTGTCGAGGGCCAGGCCCTTGTAGTCGACCACTCTGATGGCGCCGTCGGGGGCGACGTCGAGCCGGTCGACGAAGCCTCGGAGCAGCAGCTTGGAGTCGAGCAGCGCCTCGACGTACAGCTCACGCTCGGCGGGCTCGAGGCGTCGCGGGTCCTCGAGGGTGAAGTAGCGGTCGAGCACCGTGCGGCACGACGCCAGCCACTCGGCCACGTCGGGGCCCTCGTCGGTGAAAAGCTCGGCCAGCTCGGGCTCGGCCTCCAGCAGCGCGTCCCACGTCGGCACCAGCAGATCGCGGGCCTGCTCCGGCGTACGGGTCGCGGAAGGAAGGTCGAACAGGTCCTCGAGCACCTTGTGGACCAGGGTGCCGCGCAGAGCGTCGGGCGACGGCTCCTCGGGCAGCCGGTCGATGGTGCGGTAGCGGTAGAGCAGGGGGCACGACATGAAGTCCGAGGCGCGGCTCGGCGACAGTGCCCCGAGCACGTCGACGCCGTCCACCGGCGTCGAGCGCAGCTCGGCCGGTGAGGCGTCGGTCGCGTTCATCGTGCTCATAGGGCGAATCTAGGTGAGGCCACCGACAGACCTGGTACGCCGCGCCCCTGTCGGCCCTGTCGGCACTGTCGGACCAGTCCGGCACTGCCGGCGCCGAACCGCCGATCCTGGGAGGGGTCCGTCGGATAGCCTCGAGACATGAGTGACGACCGCGCCGGGCGCGGCCGCACCCCGCGTCCTCCCGGGACGTTCAAGGTGGGGACGGTCGCGGGCAGCGACGTGCTCGTGAGCGGTTCCTGGTTCCTGATCGCCGGTCTGATCGCGGTGATCACGGCGCCGGCGATCGAGAAGGCCGAGCCCGGGCTGGGCGACCTGAAGTACGTCGCCGGGCTCGCGCTGGCGGTGCTGCTGTACCTGTCGGTGCTCGCCCACGAGGCGTCGCACGCCCTGATGGCCCGGCGGTACGGCCTGCCCGTCTCCCACATCACCCTTCAGTTCTTCGGCGGCGTGACCTCGATCGAGGGCGAGCCCGAGAAGCCTCGCCAGGAGTTCTGGGTGTCGGTCGTCGGCCCGCTGACGTCGCTCGGTGTGGCCCTGGTGGCGTTCCTGGCCTACCTGGCGGTGCCTGGAGGTCTGATCGGGCTGGCCTTCTCCGGGCTCGCCTGGACCAACCTGCTCGTCGGCATCGTGAACCTCGTGCCGGGGCTGCCGCTGGACGGCGGCCGGATCCTCAAGGCTGCGGTGTGGGGCGCCAGCGGGGACATCCACCGCGGCACGATCGTCGCTGCGTGGGGTGGCCGGGTCGTTGCGCTGCTGGCTCTGGGCTGGCCGTTCCTGGCCGCGAAGGTGCTCGGCGGCCAACCCACCGTGATCGACTTCGTGTTCGCCGGTGTGATCTCGATGTTCCTGTGGAGCGGCGCCACGGCGGCCCTCGAGTCCGGCCGCGTCCGGTCCCGACTGCCGTACCTGGTCGCCCGCGACCTGGCGCGACGTACCCTCACCGTGCCTGGAGAGACGCCGCTGGCCGAGGCGGTACGCCGCGCGCAGGAGGCGCAGGCGGGCAGCATCGTGACCGTGACCGCGAGCGGCATCCCGGTCGGGGTCGTCAACGAGTCGGCGCTGATGTCGGTGCCGGTCGACCGGCGCGCCTGGGTGCCCATCTCCTCGGTCGCGCGCACCCTCGACGACGGGCTACGGCTGCCCGCCGGGATCGGCGGTGAGGATCTGATCCGGGCCATCAGCGCTCGCCCGGCGGGGGAGTACCTCCTCCTGGAGATCGACGGCAGCATCTTCGGGGTTCTCTCCACCGCCGACGTCGACCGGGCGTTCCGCGCCACAGCGTGATCGAGGGGTACGGCTGCGGCCCGGATACTCTCCCCGGCATGGCCGAGGACCGAAGCCCCGACGTCCCACCCGAGGCGTGGGCCGGCGTCCACCGGGGGCCGCTGCGAGCCGGTGAGTGGGTGCGCCTGACCGATCAGAAGGGCCGGCGTCACAACTTCGAGCTGGTGCCCGGCAAACGCTTCTTCTCCAACAGGGGGCATCTCGAGCACGACGACCTGATCGGCCGCGAGGAGGGCTTCACGATCGCCTCGTCGGCCGGCGGGGAGTACCTCGTCTTCCGGCCGCTGCTCAGCGAGTTCGTGGTCTCCATGCCCCGCGGCGCGGCCGTGGTCTACCCCAAGGACGCCGCCCAGATCGTGGCGATGGCCGACATCTTCCCCGGAGCCGACGTGGTCGAGGCGGGGGTGGGGTCGGGAGCCCTGACCTGCTCACTCCTGCGCGCGGTCGGCCCGCACGGCACCGTCTCCTCCTACGAACGACGCGAGGAGTTCGCCGAGGTCGCCCGTCGCAACGTCACCCAGTTCTTCGGCGGCAAGGGCGGACAGAGCCATCCCGCCTGGCGGCTCACGCTCGGCGACCTCGCCGTGGAGCTCCCCTCGTCCGGCGACCGCGCCGACCGGGTGATCCTCGACATGCTCGCCCCGTGGGACTGTCTGGAGGCCGCGGCCGGAGCCCTGCGCCCTGGGGGCATCCTCTGCGCGTACGTCGCCACCACGACCCAGCTGTCGCGCTTCGTGGAGAGCGTCCGCGTCCACGGCGGCTTCACCGAGCCGCAGGCGTGGGAGTCCCTGGTGCGGGACTGGCACGTCGAGGGCCTCGCGGTCCGGCCCGGGCACTCGATGATCGGCCACACGGCGTTCCTGGTCACCGCCCGGGCGATGGCCCCGGGAGAGCGGCCACCGGTGAAGAAGCGCCGGCCCGCCCCCGGCGCCTACGGTCCCGACTACGTGGGACCGCGCCCACCCGGCGTACCGGAGGAGCCGGCGCCGGAGTGACCGTCTATGTCGCGGACCCGACCGACCCGCCGCGACGAGTTCGAATCGGACGAGATCAAATCGTGAGAAACGCGACCGGATTCTCGCGTGCGCGCACGTGCTGGACGAGTAGGGTCGAAACCAGGAGGTGGGACACATGAGCAGTGGTCAGGACGCCTCGAACCCTGCGTCGAACCCTGCGTCGAGTGGTCAAGGACGCAGCGACCGGGAGCTCGCCGAGCAGGTGCGCTTCCTCGAGTCCGAGGTCGGCGACCTGCGGCGCCGCCTGTCCGACACACCCGGTCAGGCGCGCGGGCTCGAGCTCCGGCTCGCCGACACGCAGCGCTCGCTGTCCGCGGTCACCTCGCAGAACGAACGGCTCTCCCAGACCCTGCGTGAGGCCCGCGACCAGATCATGAAGCTGAAGGAGGAGGTCGACCGCCTCGCTCAGCCGCCGGCCGGTTTCGGCACCTTCATCCAGCGCAACGAGGACGACTCCGTCGACGTCTTCACCGGCGGCCGCAAGCTCCGCGTCAACGTGAGCCCGGCCGTCGACATCGAGAGCCTCGTACGCGGCCAGGAGGTCATGCTCAACGAGGCTCTCAACGTGGTCGCCGCCCTCGAGTTCGAGGAGGTCGGTGAGGTCGTGATGTTCAAGGAGCTGCTCGCCGACGGCGAGCGTGCCCTGGTCATCGCGAACGCCGACGAGGAGCGCGTCGTACGCCTGGCCGACCCGCTGAAGGCCGACTCGCTGCGTGCCGGCGACTCGTTGCTGCTCGACGGCCGAGCGGCGTACGCCTACGAGCGGGTGCCGAAGTCCGAGGTCGAGGAGCTCATCCTCGAAGAGGTTCCCGACATCGAGTACGAGTCGATCGGTGGCCTGGTCACCCAGATCGACGCGATCCGCGACGCCGTGGAGCTGCCCTACCTCCACCCCGAGCTCTTCCGCGACCACCAGCTCAAGCCACCCAAGGGTGTGCTGCTCTACGGACCGCCGGGCTGCGGGAAGACCCTGATCGCGAAGGCGGTCGCCAACTCCCTGGCCAAGAAGGTCGCGGCCCGGACCGGCCAGGAGGGGAAGTCCTACTTCCTCAACATCAAGGGTCCCGAGCTGCTCAACAAGTACGTCGGGGAGACCGAGCGCCACATCCGGCTGGTCTTCCAGCGCGCGCGTGAGAAGGCCAGCCACGGCACGCCGGTGATCGTGTTCTTCGACGAGATGGACTCGCTCTTCCGCACCCGTGGCTCCGGCGTCTCCTCCGACGTCGAGAACACGATCGTGCCGCAGCTGCTCAGCGAGATCGACGGCGTCGAGGCGCTGGAGAACGTGCTGGTGATCGGTGCCTCCAACCGCGAGGACATGATCGACCCCGCGATCCTGCGTCCGGGCCGTCTCGACGTGAAGATCAAGATCGAGCGTCCGGACGCCGAGTCGGCGCGCGACATCTTCAGCAAGTACCTCGTCCCGGCGCTGCCGCTGCACGCCGACGACCTCGGCGAGTTCGGTGGCAACCGCGACGCGTGCGTCGAAGGGATGATCCGGGCGACGGTCGAGCGGATGTACACCGAGACCGAGGAGAACCGCTTCCTGGAAGTCACCTACGCCAACGGCGACAAGGAGATCTTGTACTTCAAGGACTTCAACTCCGGGGCGATGATCCAGAACATCGTCGACCGCGCCAAGAAGATGGCGATCAAGGACTTCCTCGAGCACCAGCAGCACGGACTGCGCGTGCAGCACATGCTCCAGGCATGCGTCGACGAGTTCAAGGAGAACGAGGACCTGCCGAACACGACCAACCCCGACGACTGGGCCCGGATCTCGGGGAAGAAGGGCGAACGGATCGTCTTCATCCGCACCCTGATCACCGGCAAGCAGGGCACCGAGCCGGGCCGGTCCATCGACACGGTGGGCAACACCGGCCAGTACCTCTGACCGTTCCCGCTCCCGCTCAGACGGTCGCGGTGCCGAGGTAGCCGTAGGTCAGCGGGGCCGGACCCCGGAAGCCGGCCAGCCGGCCACGCTCGACCTCGTCGAGACCCATGCCCGACTCGCGCACCAGCGAGGCGGGGTCACGCACGAGGTGACAGCCTCCGACCAGGCGCTGCTGCCAGGGATCCAGCCGGTGCTGCCAGACGCGGGTGCGAGGGTCGTCGGAGAGCCCGTGCTCGAGGAAGTGGAACGTGCCTCCGGACCGCACGAGCCGGCGTACCTCGGCCAGCGCCGCGAGGGCGTCGGGGATCGTGCACAGCGTGAACGTGCAAAGAGCCGCGTCGTACGACGCGTCGTCGGCCTCGACGAGCCGGCCGTCCAGCCCGATCCGCTCCACCGGCACGTCGCTGCGATCTCGCCGCGGTTGCGACATCCGCCATCCCAGGTCGGACGGCTCGACCGCTCCGACGGCGGTGACCCCGGCCGGAAGGTGCCGCAGGTTGAGTCCGCTGCCGAAGCCGAGCTCGAGCACCCGTCCGCTCAGCCCGGCACAGGCGCGGGCGCGCGACTCGCCGAGCTCACGCCCGCGCAGAGCGGCATCGGTCACCCGAGGGACGACGTGCTCGGTCCACCACGCCATACGTCCAGGCTAGCGGGCGATGGACCTCGGCAGTCCCGTCCGACCCGCCCCCGCCATCGGAGGGCGAGCGACGCGTAGGCTCGGACCGTGACCGTTCGCCGGGTGATGGGCGCCGAGGTCGAGTACGGCATCTCGGTGCAGGGGCAGCCGCATGCCAACCCGATGGTCGCGTGCTCGCAGGTGGTCAACGCCTACGCCAGCGCGACGATCAAGGCGCGTCGAGCCCGGTGGGACTTCGAGGAGGAGTCGCCGCTGCGCGACGCCCGTGGGTTCGACCTCAGCCGGCAGGTGGCCGACCCGAGCCAGCTCACCGACGAGGATCTCGGCCTGGCGAACGTGATCCTCACCAACGGTGCCCGGTTGTACGTCGACCATGCCCACCCGGAGTACTCGACGCCGGAGGTCACCAGCCCCCTCGACGTCGTCCTGTGGGACAAGGCGGGGGAGCAGGTCATGCTCGACGCCGCGCGGATGGCCGCGCAGACGCCGGGGGCGACCCCGATCAACCTGTACAAGAACAACACCGACAACAAGGGCGCCTCCTACGGCGCCCACGAGAACTACCTGATGTCACGGGCGACCCCGTTCGGCGACATCGTGCGCCACCTGACCCCGTTCTTCGTCAGCCGGCAGGTGGTCTGCGGATCGGGGCGCGTCGGCATCGGCCAGGACGGCCGTGAGCACGGGTTCCAGATCAGCCAGCGCGCCGACTACTTCGAGGTCGAGGTCGGGCTCGAGACGACGCTGAAGCGGCCGATCATCAACACCCGCGACGAGCCGCACGCGGACCCCGAGAAGTACCGCCGCCTGCACGTGATCATCGGCGACGCCAACCTGGCCGAGGTCTCGACGTACCTGAAGATGGGGACGACCGCGCTGGTGCTGGCGATGATCGAGGACCGGTTCATCACCGTGGACCTGACCGTCGAGGGCCCGGTGGCCGCCCTGCGT
>JAICSC010000429.1 GCA_025937085.1 Nocardioides sp. | reverse complement strand
TCAGGCAGGTCTCGAATGCGCCGAAGACGCGGCCGAGGACGGCGTCCGGTGTCAGGCGCTGGATGACGGTGAAGACGTTGACGTCGACGAGGGGGTTGGCGAAGCCGAGGAACATCATCACCGCGAAGGCGGCGACCGGCGACGGCCAGATCGTGACCAGCACCAGGGGGAACGACCACAGGAAGACGCCCAGGGCGAGGTCCTGGCCGAGCTTGTGCTTGGAGGCCCGGGCGATCGCGACGATGCCGCCGAGGATCGCTGCCAGGCCGGAGGCGGAGTCGAGCAGGCCGACGCCCTTGGCGCCGGTGTGCAGGATCTCCACGGCCATCACCAGCGGGAACACCGCGGTCGCGCCGGCGACCACGGTCTGCGCGGAGCCCTGTACGACGGTCATCAGCAGGTCCTTGTCGCGCGCGATCGCGCGGAACCCGGCCGACGTCTCGGAGAGGTAGCTCGCAGCCTTCTCCTCCGCCTCGGCCAGGGCCTCCCTCGGGGTTTCGGGCCCGGCCGCCCCTCCGGGCTCAGGCGCCTCTCCGGGCTCGTCCGCGGCATCCACGCGCATGCGGATCCGCGCCACCATCAGCATCGACCAGACGAACGAAAGGACGTTGAACCAGAAGACGAGCTCGACGTCGGCGATCGCCAGCAGACCCGCCCCGATGCCCGGGCCGACGAAGATGGCCAGGCTCTCCAGGGTGCTGGAGGTGCCGTTGGAGGCCGTCAGCTCCTCGGTGGTGTTGGCCAGCTGGGGCGTGATGGCTCCCTGGGCCGCCCGGAACGACGAGCCACCGAACGCGGTCAGGATGGCCAGCACGAAGATCGGCAGGGCCGGGGTGCCGGCGTACAGGCAGAGCGTCGCGGCCGCGATCAGGACGGCGCAGTACAGGTCGCTGAAGATCATGACCCGCTTGCGCGGGTACTTGTCGGCGAACCCGGACACGAAGGGCGTCGCGACCGCGGTGAGGGCCAGCCGGACGGCCATGAAGATGCCGACCGCCTTCGCCCCACCCACGCCGTACGCCCAGACCGAGACGGCGGTGGCGTAGGCCCAGTTCCCGATCAGCGAGCCGGTGAAGGCCAGCTGCATGAGTCGCAGGTTGCGGTTGACGAACACCGACCGCAGCGACACCCACGTCTCGCGGAAGAAGGAGCCGACGACTCCCCCGTTGTGGCCCTCGGCCACCGCCACGCTCTCGCCCACGGCATCTCCCCCGGTCGGCCCCGGTCACCCTCGGCCCGAGCAGCGCAAGCGTACGGCGGGCCAGGCTCCCTGTCAGTCCCTTCGGGGTCGTCCGCCTGAGGTGCGGCCAGGACCCCACGTGGAGCGGACGACCGATGCGGCGCTCAGGTCGTCCGCCTGAGGTGTGGCCAGGACCCCACGTGGAGCGGACGACCCAAGCGGCTGTGGATGAGCGGCTCATCCGACCACCCGAACCCGGCAGGCTCTGTCCATGGCTCGCCGTCCCCGGGTTCACCGCCGTCTCGCGGAGGACTGGCGCGCCCTGGCGGCCCAGCAGGGCGGACTGCTGGCGAGACGGCAGCTGATCCAGCTCGGCCATCCCTCGCACCTCGTCGACTACCAGGTCGCGGCGGAGAGGTGGCAGCGGGTCAGCGACGTGGTCGTGTGTAC
>JAICSC010000224.1 GCA_025937085.1 Nocardioides sp. | reverse complement strand
GTCCCGCGATGGGAGCGTGAAGCGGGGCAGGCTCATGAGCATCTCTTCCGCGTGCGGGACGCTCTGACGGAGGATCGCTGATCTAGCGCGAGCGGCCGGGCACGTGAGCGATGCCACAGGCCGGTCGCTTGACCCTGACGCCACGTCAGGGTCGGACCCTGGTCGCATGACGACAACGCAAGGGATCCACGTGCAGGGCCTGGAGAAGTCCTACCGAGACCTGAAGGTGCTGCGCGGGGTGGATCTCGACGTGGCGCCGGGCAGCGTCTTCGCCCTGCTCGGGTCCAACGGCGCCGGTAAGACCACCCTGGTGAAGATCCTCTCGACACTGCTCACGGCGGACGCCGGGACGGCCAGCGTCGCCGGGTTCGACGTCGCCACGCAGCCCGCCGACGTGCGGGACTCCATCAGCCTCACCGGACAGTTCACCGCCGTCGACGAGATCCTCAGCGGGCGCGAGAACCTCCTCCTGGTCGCTCGGCTCCGGCACCTCACGAACCCGAGGGCGATCGCGGACGAGCTGCTCGAGCGCTTCTCCCTGACCGACGCGGCCGACCGCAAGGTGTCGACGTACTCCGGAGGCATGCGACGCCGTCTCGACCTTGCGATGAGCCTGATCGGGGACCCGCCGGTGATCTTCCTCGACGAGCCGACGACGGGCCTCGACCCCCAGGCGCGGATCGAGGTCTGGCGGGCCGTGCAGGAGCTCGCCCACCACGGCACGACCGTGCTGCTCACCACTCAGTACCTCGACGAGGCCGAGCAGCTCGCCGACCGCATCGCGATCCTCCACGGCGGACGGATCATCGCAGACGGCACCCTCGCCGAGCTCAAGCGGCTGCTGCCACCCGCCACGGTCGAGTACGTCGAAAGGCAGCCGACCCTGGAGGACGTCTTCCTGGCGATCGTCGGCACCGACGACCGCAACCAAGCCGGCTCACTCACCCTCGAGGAACAACGATGACCACGCACTACGTCGCAGACACCGCCGTCCTCACCGGACGGACCATGCGCCACGTCACGCGCAGCCTGGACACCATCATCACGACCGCGATCATGCCGATCGCGATCATGCTGCTGTTCGGCTACGTGTTCGGCGGCGCGATCGACACCGGCACCAGCAGCTACCCGGACTACATGCTGCCCGGCATCCTGCTGATCACGATCGCATCCGGGGTCGCCTACACCGCCGTGCGTCTGTTCACCGACGTGTCCAGCGGCATCTTCGAGCGGTTCCAGTCGATGCCGATCGCGCGCTCGAGCGTGCTGTGGGCGCACGTGCTGACGTCACTGGCCGCCAATCTCGTCTCGCTCGTCATCGTCGTGGGCGTCGCCCTCCTGATGGGTTTCCGATCGGGCGCGGGCGTGCCGGCGTGGCTCGCTGTCGCCGGCATCCTGGTCCTGTTCACCCTGGCGCTGACCTGGATCGCGGTGATCGCGGGCCTGTCCGCGAGCAGTGCGGAGGGCGGGGGCGCGTTCTCCTACCCGCTGATCTTCCTGCCGTTCATCAGCTCGGCGTTCGTGCCGACCGACACGATGCCCGGCCCGGTGCGGGCGTTCGCGGAGCACCAGCCGGTGACCTCGATCGTGAACACCATCCGCGACCTGTTCGACCAGCAACCGGTCGGCCACGACGGCTGGATCGCCCTCGCATGGTGCGTCGGCATCCTCGTGGTCGCCTACGCCGCGGCGATGGCCGTCTACCACCGCAGGATCGCCTGACTGTCGGCCAGGGAGCCGAAGGAGAAGATTGGGATGAAAGCTCGGATGACCGGAGGTGCCCTGAACCCATGTTGACGATCGGCCAGCTCGCGGCGTACGCCGGCGTCACGGTGCGTGCGGTCCGGCACTACCACGCGAAGGGGCTGCTGCCCGAGCCCGAGCGCGACCACTCCGGCTACCGGCGGTACGACGCCAAAGCGGTCGTCGAGCTGATCAAGATCCGCACGCTCGCGGAGGCCGGCGTGCCCCTCGCTCGCGTGCAGGAGCTGCTGCGGTCCGACGAGGAGGAGCTCGCGGCGGCCGTGGCCGAGATCGACCGGCGGCTCCGCCGGGAGATCCGCGAGCGTCAGGAGCACCGTCGCCGGATCGCCATGCTCGCCGCGGGTGACAGCCTGTCGGTGCCCGGCGAGGTGGTCGACTATCTCGACGCGCTGCGCGCCACGGGGGTCCCGGAGGCGTTGGTCGAGGGCGAGCGCGACGGCTGGATCCTGATGGCGGCCCGCTGGCCGGAGAAGATCCCGGCGCTCATGACCGACAAGCTGGTCCAGCTGGAGGACCCGAGGACGGTCCGGCTCTACCGGCTGATCGGCGAGCTCCTCGAGGTCGGCCCCGACGAGCAACGGCTGAACACGGTGGCCGACCTGATCGCCGAGATGTCCGAGCAGGCCGCACAGCGGGGTGACCTCGAGCGACAGCGTGACGAGATGGACGACGACGGGTTCATCGCCCTGGTCGACGCGTTCGCCTCCGAGTCACATCCGTTGGTCCGGCGGCTCCAGGAGCTGATGGCGGATCGCGGCTGGTCGGGCTGGAGCCGGATGGAGAGAGCCGTCCACACCTCCCGTGCTGCGCGGTGACTCCTCGTAGGGTGGCGCGATGACGCAGGAGCTCTGGGACCGCGAGGCGGAGGCGTTCGACGAGGAGCCCGACCACGGACTGGCCGACCCGCGAACCCGAGCGGCGTGGCGCGACCTGCTGCTCGACGTGCTCCCGGCGGCTCCCGCCCGGATCGCCGACCTCGGGTGCGGCACCGGCACGCTGACCCGGTTGCTCTCCGACGCGGACTTCACCGTCGACGGTCTCGACTTCTCCTCGGCCATGATCCGGCGCGCGCGGGCCAAGGTGCCGGACGCGCGGTTCGTGACCGGCGATGCGGCGGACCCCGCACTCGAGCCCGCGGCGTACGACGTAGTGCTGAGCCGCCACGTCCTCTGGGCGATGGCGGATCCCGAGGGCGCGATCACCAGGTGGGTCCGCCTGCTCGGGCCGGGCGGCATCCTGGTCCTGGTCGAGGGGCACTGGGCCACTAGGGCCGGGCTCACCGCCGCCGAATGCACGAGGATCGTCTGCACGGCGCGGGCCGAGGTGGACGTCCGGCCCCTGTCCGACCCGATCCTGTGGGGGAAGCCGATCAGCGACGAGCGGTACCTGCTCGTCAGCCGCGCTTGACGGCCGGCGTCCAGGAGGCCGCATCATGACCGCACACACCGCTCTGGTCACCGGAGGCAGTCGAGGCATCGGTCGCGCCATCGTCGAACGGCTGTACGCCGACGGGTCGCGCGTCGTCACCTGCGGACGCGGTGAGCGGCCGGCGTACCTGCCGGACGACGTCCACTGGGTCCGGGCCGATGTCGCCGACCCCGGGTCCGTGGACCGGCTCGTCGCGGAGGCCCGTCAGACTTTCGGGCAGGTCTCGCTGCTGGTGAACAACGCCGGGGTCCTGGTCGCGAAGACCGTTGCCGACTCCACCGACGACGACTGGGACCTCCAGGTCGGCGTGAACTGCCGGGGGGTGTTCAACCTGTCGCGGGCCGTGCTGCCGGACCTGATCGAGCACGGTGGCGTGATCGTCAACGTCGGCTCGATCTCCGGTGTCGTGGCGGACCTGTCCAGCGCGCTCTACAACGCGTCGAAGGCTTTCGTGCACGCCTTGACCCGCTCGATCGCGATCGACCACGGACCCCAGGTGCGATGCAACGCCGTGCTGCCCGGCTGGATCGAGACCGACATGGCCGTCGAGGGGTTCGACCTCGCGGACGACCCGGCCGCGGCGCGTGCCGACGCCGTACGCCGCCATCCGCTCGCGCGCTTCGGCACACCGGCCGACATCGCCAACATCGTGGCGTGGCTGGCGTCCGACGAGGCGGTCTGGGCCACCGGTCAGTGCTTCACCGTCGACGGTGGGTTGACAGCGGCTTCGCCGTTACGCCCCGGCGCCTTCTGACGAGAGACCTGGGTACGCCGCAACGCGCTCAGAGCACGTCGCTCAGGTCGAGCCGCGCGAGACGGTCGGGGTCGGAGATGATGTTGATCTCGACGATCCGGCCGTTGCGGATCACCGGGCTGAACACCGACACCGGGCGGCCGTCCCGCAGCCCCAGCATGCCCATCGCGCCGTTGACGAGCACCATGACCTGGGTCGGCTCGTGGCCGGACCGGCGGAACGCCGAGGCCTGCGAGGCCACCTCGGCAGCGCCCCGGACGAAGCCCGACGGTCCGCTCCGACCACCGTCGGCCCGGAGGGTGACGTCCGGGTCGAGCACGGCGACGAGCGCCTCGAAGTCGCCCTCCTGAGCTGCGGAGGTGAACGCGTCGAGCACCCGGCGCTGCGTCGCGAGGTCGGCGGCCGGAGGCGGCGTGGCGCGGACGCGCCGGCGGGCCCGGCTGGCCATCTGGGTCGCGGCGGCCGGCGTACTGCCGACGATCTCGCCGATCTCCTCGAACGGGACGCCGAACATGTCATGCAGCACGAAGGCCATCCGTTCGCGAGGGTTCAGTGCGTCGAGGACGACCAGCAGGGCCAGGGTGACGGCGTCCGACTGCTCGGCCGAGGCCTCGGGATCGGCGTCGATGCGGGTGATGACCGGGTCCGGCACGTGGAGCTCGAGTGAGTCCTCGCGCCGCGTCCTGCGGGAGCGCAGGTGGTCGAGGCAGATCCGGCTGACCACGGTCGTCAGCCAGCCCCGCAGGTTACGCACCTCGCTGGTGTCCGAGCGGGCCAGCCGCAGCCAGGCATCCTGCACGGCGTCGTCCGCCTCGGCCATCGAGCCGAGCATGCGGTAGGCGACCCCGCGCAGGTGGTCCCGATGCTCCTCGAACTGCTCGGCCATTCGCTCCTGCGTCTCCACTGTCACGTCACTCCTTCGCTGTTCGTCACACTGATGACGAACCGATGAGCACCGACCTGACAAGCACGTCGAGAAGGACACCGATCATGGAACCAAGGATGAGCCACCCCGTCTACGTCGTCCCCGCCGCCCTGCAGGCGTTGCGGGACTACAGCCGCGCCGGCGAGGGACTCGGCGTACCGGCTGAGACGTTGGAGATGGTGCGCCTGCGCGCCAGTCAGATCAACGGCTGCAGCGTGTGCGTCGAGATGCACTCGGCCAACCTGAAGAAGGAGGGCATGAGCGACGAGCGGCTGTTCACGGTCGCGGCCTGGCGGGATTCGCCGTACTTCACCGACGCCGAGCGGGTCGCGCTCGAGCTCGCCGAGGCCGTCACCCGGGTCGCCGACCGTGGCGACCCGGTGTCCGACGAGCTGTGGGCCGACGTCCAGCGCCACTACGACGAGCAGGGGGCCTCCGCGCTCCTGATCGCGATCACCTCGATCAACGTGTGGAACAGGTTGAACGCCGCGACCCGCCAGGTGGCCGGCGCGTGGAGTGCCTGACGGCGGTGTCCACCGACCTCCCCTTCCTCGATGAGCACCAACGCTTCGTCCTCGCTTCGCCGGCGCGCACCTGGGGGGCCCTGGACGACTACGTCGGCCGGCTCACCGGGTCGTCGCACGGCCTGCTGTTCCTGCTGCTCGGGACCGTACCGCGGTCCGGGTTCGAGATCGTGCGGACCGACCCGCCACGCGAGGTCGTGCTGAGCGGCCGACACCGGTTCGCGACGTACCGCCTGGTCTTCCGGGTCGACCCGGAGGGAGAGCACGCGCGCCTACGGGCGCTGTCGTACGCCGCCTTCCCGGGCCTGCACGGGTGGGCCTACCGGACCGCGCTGATGGTCAGCACCGGCCACCGGCGAGCCACGCGGAACATGCTGCGCGCCGTGGCCCGCCGGGCCGAGCGCGGCGCCTGAGCGGCGAAACCTGCGAACGGACATGAGACCGGACATGAGAAGAGCCGGCCGCGGGGGCGGCCGGCTCTAGGCGGGTGATGGTCGGTCGGGACAGTCGGACGGTGGCACCTCAGTGGCCGCGCCGGTTGATCAGGTAGTCGTCGTAGCCCTGCAGGCCCCGAACGCCGTGCAGGCGGAGCAGCGCGCGCTGCGCCGAGACCTGGTCGTCCCACACGAAGCGCACGAAAGCGCCGACCTTCTTGAACTTGCTGGGGTTCTGGTTGGTGTTCATGC
>JAICSC010000246.1 GCA_025937085.1 Nocardioides sp. | reverse complement strand
CGTTCCCGACCTCGACGAGGAGGACGATCCCGACAACGGGGGAGACGCGGGCCAGGCCCAACCGGGGCGGGGTCTGACCCGCCCGGCGCCCTCGATGGTCCGCCCGCCCGGCCGGCACGCCGCACGACGTACGCCGCAGTCCTGGGCGAGGCTGGTCCCGGAGGGCCTGCGCGGGAGGATCGCGCTCGGGCCCGGCCAGGTCGCCGTGGTGGCGGTGCTGGCCGTCGTCGGTCTCGTGCTGACCTGCTGGTGGCTGCTCCGCAGCGGGGCCCACGAGGAGCTGGCACCCACCGCTCTCTCCACCCCGCGAGGCGGGCTGGCCACGCCCCAAGACGCGGGCGGCGGGCCCGCGGCGCCGTCGAACGCTGCCTCGGGCGCGGTGAACGCCCGCCCGGCCAAGGTCGTCGTCGACGTCGCCGGGAAGGTGCGCCGGCCCGGCATCGCGGTGCTTCGGCAGGGGGCGCGGGTCATCGACGCGGTGCGAGCGGCCGGAGGTGCCCGCCACGGCGTCGACCTCGGCGGCCTCAACCTCGCCCGCGTGCTCACCGACGGCGAGCAGGTCGTGGTCGGTGGCCCGTCGGTCGCCGGGACGGCATCGACTCCGACGTCGGGTGCTCCGGTCGTGGGCCTGGTGAACATCAACACCGCCGACCAGACAGCGCTGGAGTCCCTCCCGGAGGTAGGGCCGGTCACCGCCCAGTCGATCATCACCTGGCGCACTCAGCACGGCGGCTTCACGTCGGTGGACCAGCTCCTCGACGTCGACGGCATCGGCGACGCCACGTTGGCCAAGCTCACGCCGTACGTCACGATCTGAGGCCGGGTGAGACGGCTCCCCGACCTCCGCACGGTGTTCCTGGCCGTCTTCGGGTGGACCGGCGCCCTGACGGCAGCCGGCCACGGGGGTCTCCTCCCGACCGTGGTCGGGGCGGCCCTCGCCGTCGCGGTCGTCGTGGCTTGGCGCCTGCGCGGGCGTGGTGCCGCACTGGCGGTGCTGGCCGGGCTGCTGGTCTATGCCGCTGTCGCCACCGCCGCCGGCGTCCGCTACGAACGCACGACGCACAACGCGGTCACCCGGCTCGCCGAGGTCCGCGCCTGGGTCACGATCACCGGCACGGTCGTCGACGATCCCCGGCCGGTCCAGGGCGCGTTCGGCGACGAGGTGCTGCTGCGGGTCCACGTCCGACACCTGAGCGCCGACGGGCGGGTCATCGGGCTGCGCGAACCGGTGCTGGTGTTCGGGCAGACCTCGTGGCTGGGTGTCCCACTCGGCTCCACCGTGCGGGTCTCCGGACATCTCGGGCCGGCGACCGGCGGAGACGTCTCCGCGGTGATGTCGGCATCGGGCTCGCCCGAGATCCGCGCCGGTCCAGATCCCTGGTGGCGGGCGTCCGGTCGCCTCCGCGCGGCGCTCCGCGAGGCGGTGTCGGGATTGCCGCCGGACCGCCGGGCGCTGGTCCCGGCGCTGGTCGACGGCGACGACACCGGACTCGACCCGGCGCTCGCCGACGACTTCCGCACCACGGGGTTGACCCACCTGCTGGCGGTATCGGGCACGAACCTGACCCTGGTGGTCGGGTTCGCCCTGGTGGTGGCGCGCTGGCTGCACGTTCGCGGTCGCTGGCTGTACGTCGTCGGTGCAGCGGGGATCGCCGGGTTCGTCCTGCTGGCCCGGGCCGAGCCGAGCGTGCTCCGGGCGGCGGCCATGGGCTCGGTGGCGCTCCTCGGGATGGGTGCGAACGGCGCCGACAAGGGCACCCGCGCCCTCGGGATCGCCACGATCGCCCTCCTTCTCGTCGATCCGTCGCTGTCATCGACCGTCGGCTTCGCCCTGTCCGTGCTCGCCACGGCGGGCATCCTCCTGCTCGCCCCCACCTGGCGCGACGCGCTCACCCGCTGGATGCCGCGCTGGGTCGCAGAGGCGGTCGCGGTCCCCGCGGCGGCCCAGCTGGCGTGCACCCCGCTGGTCGCCGCCATCTCGAGCCAGGTCAGCCTGGTCGCGGTCGCGGCGAACCTGCTCGCCGCTCCTGCGGTCGGGCCGGCCACGGTCCTCGGGCTGATCGGGGGGCTGGTGACTCTGGCCTGGCCCCTGGCGGGGCGCGCGGTGGGAGCGGCGGCCGGGTGGTGCGTCGCCTGGATCGTCGAGGTGGCCGAGCGGGGTGCCAGCCTGCCCACGGCGGCTGTGTCCTGGGGCTCCGGTCCGGTCGCCCTGACTCTGCTCACCGCCGCGTGTGTGCTGGTTGTCATCGCCGCCCCGCGCCTGCTTGCCCGACGTGCCACCGGCCTCACCTGCTGCGTGCTGATGGTGGTCGTCGTCCTGGTCCGGGTCCCCACCCCTGGCTGGCCACCCGACGGATGGTTGATGGTGGCCTGCGACGTCGGGCAGGGTGACGGTCTGGTCCTGAACACCGGCGTCGACCACACGGCGGTGGTCGTCGACGCCGGTCCGGACCCGCGGCCGATGAAGTCCTGCCTCGACGAGCTGGGCGTGCGGCGGGTGCCTCTGGTCGTGCTGACCCACTTCCACGCCGACCACGTCGACGGGCTGTCGGGTGTCCTCGACGGCCGCAGCGTCGGCAACGTCTGGGTGACCCGGCTCCAAGATCCGCCCGAGGGTGTCTCCGTGGTCCGCGACGCGACCGCGGCTGCTGGCGTGCCGACGCGCGATGCGCCGTACGCCGAGACCCGCCGGGTCGGCGACATCACCCTCGAACCGGTCTGGCCGCTGCCGCGTTCGCCGACCATCGGCCCCGGCGACGGCAGCACCGCCAACAACGCCAGCGTGGTGCTGTTGGCGAGGATCCGTGGCGTGAGCTTCTTCCTCGGCGGCGACATCGAGCCGGAGGGGCAGGAGCGGCTGGCGGCCGCCCTTCCGCACCTCCATGTCGACGTACTCAAGGTTCCCCACCACGGAAGCCGGTACCAGGACCTGCCGTTCCTCCAGTCCCTCGGCGCCCGTCTCGCGGTGATCTCGGTCGGAGCCGACAACGACTACGGCCACCCGGCGCCGCAGACCGTCGACGGCTTGGCGGCCACCGGCGAGAAGGTGCTGCGGACCGACCTTGACGGCAGCATCGCGGTCGTCGAGCGTGACGGCCGCCTGGCGGCCGTCACGACACGATGAGGCAAGGGGGCTGGTCGAGCTCCACGTCGCTGGGCGCCAGTGCGCGCGTGCCTGCGGGGGCGTCGGTGCGGTGTGGCAGGCTGCCCGCATGGCCCGAGGACCCGCTGCACACGGCGCGCTGGGCCGGGTGACCCTGGTGACCGGCAAGGAGGAGTTCCTCGCCGAGCGGACCGTGGCCGGGGTGCGTGACGCCGTACGCCGTCACGACCCGGATGCCGAGCTTTCCGAGACCGAGGCCACGGGGCTGAGCCTGGTGGCGCTGGGCGAGATGTCCGCGCCGTCGCTGTTCTCCTCGACCCGCTGCGTGGTCGTGCGCGGCCTGGAGAACCTCCCCGACGAGTCGGTCGACGGCCTGCTCGCCTACGCCGGAGCGCCGGCCGACGACGTCGCCGTGGTGCTCGTGCACGGTGGTGGACAGAAGGGCTCAGGCGTGCTCGCCAAGCTCCGCAAGGTGGATGCGGTCACGGAGGTGAGGACCGAGGAGCTCCGCGCCTCCGAGTACCCCGGGTTCGTCACCGCCGAGGTCCGTGCCCAGGGCGGCACCATCGACCCCGACGCCGCGACCGCCCTCGTCCAGGCGGTCGGTCAGGACCTGCGGTCCTTGTCGGCGGCGGCCGACCAGCTCGCCAACGACTTCCCCGGCGAGACCCTCACCGAGGAGAAGGTGAAGCGCTACTTCGGGGGCCGGGCCGAGGCGAAGTCGTTCGCGGTCGCCGACGCGGCCTTCTGGGGTCGTCGGCGCCCGGCGCTGGAGGAGCTCCGCTGGGCGTTGGACGGTGGTACGGCGCCGGTGCTGGTCACCTCGGCCTTCGCCGGCTCGGCCCGGGGCATCGCTCGCTATCTCTGTGCGCCGCGGGGGATGCGGGACGCCGACCTGGCCCGCGAGGTGGGTGTGCCGCCGTGGAAGGTGCGCACCATCCGCGACCAGTCGCGCGGCTGGTCGGAGTCCGCGATCGCCCGGGCGATCCGCACGATCGCCAAGGCCGACGCCGACATCAAGGGTGCGGCCGGCGACGCGCCGTACACGCTGGAGCGGCTGGTGCTGACCGTCACCGGGCTGCGCGACCGAAGCTGACCCGCGCGGGAACGCGGAGAACCCAGACCATCCGAAAACTCCCCGAGAACGACGAAGGCGCCGAGCCCTGCCGCGGGGGCGGGCCGGCGCCTCGGTGAGGAAGCGGGTGCGTCAGAGCGACGCGGCGCGCTTCATCATGGCCGACTTTCGGTTGGCGGCCTGGTTCTTGTGGATCACGCCCTTGGAGACGGCCTTGTCCAGCTTGCGCGCGGCGACCTGGCCGGCCTCGACGGCCGCGTCCTTGTCGCCGGCGTCCGCAGCCTCGCGGAACTTGCGCACGAGGGTCTTCAGCTCGGACTTCACAGCCTTGTTGCGCTGATGACGCTTCTCGTTCTGCTTGATCCGCTTGATCTGGGACTTGATGTTCGCCACTGATGAAGCCTTCGGTCGGTGGGTTCGGGGTGGAACAGAAGGTGGGCGTGCGAGCCGGAGCGGCCGCACACGCGAGGCACAAAGTTACCAGCGGCCCGCTGACCTGCCCAAATTCTCACGCCCCGGGGAGTGAGCGAAGCGAACTCCCCGAGGAGGGCGGGAGGTTGAGGAGCGCTCGGCTCAGACCCGAACGAAGTGAGGGGCTGAGCGACGCGTCTCGAAACCCGCGTGCGTGAGGGGCGGGAGGTCGAGGAGCGTCGGCTCGGTCCGAGCCTGCGAGGGCCGAGCGACGCGTCTCGAGACCGCGTTCAGAGAGGAGCGTCTGCTCGTGGTCAGGCTCGACCGTCGAGATCGACGCCGGGCCGGCGCTAGCCAAGCCGCCGGGCGGCCGCGTGGAGTGCCCGCTGTGCCTGGGTACGCCGGAACTCGTTGAGCGTAGGCAGCCCCACGTCCTCCCGCTGCAGCGTCGACTGCCAGGCCAGGGCCAGTCCGAACGCGACCAGGAAACCGGTGACCCGGTCCTCGCCGGCCTCGGCGAGCACCGGTGAGCGGGCGACCGACTCGTCGAACCACGGGTCCTCCACCCGCTCGAAGCGGGCGAGCAGGGGGTCGGTCCACGGCGGCGCCACCGCCGCCGCGCCCCAGTCGACGAACACGATCCGTCCGGGCTCGGGCCGCAGCAGGTTGTCCACCCGGACGTCCCAGTGGCTGAGGTGCGTGTCGCCCTCCTGGAGCAGGGCGACGAGACGATGCAGCCGGGCCGGGTGACGGCGTACCTTCGCGGGCAGCAGGTCGTCCGGGATCTCGGCGAGGTGGTCGAGCGCTGTGGACCAGGCCCGGTAACGAGCCCGGGCGTCGATCACCCCGGGTTGGGCGATGGTCGTCGCGGTCGCCCTCGGCGGGCGTACGCCGCCGAGTACGTCGGTCAGTCGGTCGGTGGCCCCGAGCAGCGCCTCCATGTCGGCGTCGTCGGCCAGGTCGGGGTGACCGCCGGGCACGTCCTCGAGCAGGAGCGCGACCCAGTCGCCGTCGTCGTACGACGCCCGCAGCGACGCCCAGAGCGGGTTCTCGCCGATCAGGTGCAGGACGTCGATCTCGCGGCGGAACAGAGTGGGGGAGTCCGGGTTCAGCTGG
>JAICSC010000430.1 GCA_025937085.1 Nocardioides sp. | reverse complement strand
GTGGCGTCGGGGAAGTCCTGCTCGAAGTCGAGGATGTTGCGGATGTTCGCGCCGCGGAAGGCGTAGATCGACTGGTCGGCGTCGCCGACGACCATGAGCTCGGCGGGCGGCACCCGTTCTCCCTCGGACCCGTCGAGCGTCTCCTCCAGCGAGTCGGCGCAGAGCTGGTGGATCAGGGCGTACTGCGCATGGTTGGTGTCCTGGTACTCGTCGACGAGCACGTGCCGGAAGCGGCGCCGATAGGTCTCGCGGACCTCCGGGTACGTCGCGAGCAGGTCCACCGTGGTCATCAGCAGGTCGTCGAAGTCCAGCGCGTTCGCCTCGCGGAGCCGCTGCTGGTAGCGGGTGTACGCCGCGGCGTACGCCTCCTCGAACTTGTTGCGGGTGTCGGCGGCGACCTCCTCGGGCCCGCGCAGCTCGTTCTTGTGGGTGGAGACCCAGTGGAGGACCGCACCCGGCTGGTAGCGCCGCGGGTCGAGGTCGAGGTCGTTGATGACCATCGTCATCAGCCGCTTGGAGTCGGCGGCGTCGTAGATCGTGAAGCTGGACTTAAACCCGAGCTTGTCGATCTCCTTGCGCAGGATCCGCACGCACGCGGAGTGGAACGTCGAGACCCACATCAGCCGTGCGCGTGGGCCGACCAGTGCCTCGACCCGCTCCTTCATCTCCGCCGCGGCCTTGTTGGTGAAGGTGATCGCGAGGATCGAGCCGGGGTGGGCCTTGCGCTGGGAGACGATCCAGGCGATCCGGCGGGTGAGCACCCGGGTCTTGCCGGAGCCGGCCCCGGCGACGACGAGCAGCGGCGGGCCCTCGTGGACGACGGCCGCGCGCTGGGGCTCGTTCAGACCCGTCAGAAGATCATCGGCAGTCGGCCCCTTCGCGCGCTCCGGCTGCTTCTCGGAGTCGGTGTCCGGCAGGCTCAGGCCGATGACGGGGAGGGTGTCGCTCATCTCCCGTCCAGCCTACGGGTGGTCACCCCCGGAGCAGATCCGCCCGCGAGCGGTGAGCTGTCCACCGTTCAAGCCCCTTGCAAACGGTGGATAACCCACCGCCCGGCGTGGTTCTACAAGAGCCGCCGGTCGGAGGCCCATCTGGTCAGCTCGTGCCGCGACGACAGCTGGAGCTTGCGCAGCACGCTGGACATGTGCGTCTCGACGGTCTTGATCGAGATGAAGAGCTCCCGCGCTACTTCTTTGTACGCGTATCCACGGGCGATCAGCCGCATCACCTCGCGCTCGCGCTCGGTGAGCCGGTCGAGGTCCTCGTCGACGGCCGAGATCTCGATGGTCCCGGCGAACGCGTCGAGCACGAAGCCCGCCAACCGCGGGGAGAACACGGCGTCGTCCTCGGCGACCCGGCGGATCGCGTCGACCAGCTCGGGGCCGGTGATGGTCTTGGTGACGTAGCCGCGGGCGCCCGCCCGGATGGTGCCGATCACGTCCTCCGCGGCGTCGGAGACCGACAGCGCCAGGAAGCGCGGCGCCTCGGCAGCGGTCATCGAAGTCGAGAGACGGCGCATGACCTCGGCGCCGCCGCCCCCGGGCAGGTGCACGTCGAGGAGTACGACGTCGGGCCGGTGCTCGACGCCGGCTGCGACGGCCTCGTCGACGTCGGCGGCCT
>JAICSC010000242.1 GCA_025937085.1 Nocardioides sp. | reverse complement strand
CCAAGCAGGCCGAGGCCTACCGCGCCGTGTCGCTGCTGCTGCGCCGCCCCCCGGGTCGCGAGGCCTACCCGGGCGACGTGTTCTACCTGCACAGCCGTCTGCTGGAGCGCTGCGCGAAGCTGTCCGACGACATGGGCGCGGGCTCGATGACGGGGCTGCCGATCATCGAGACCAAGGCGAACGACGTGTCGGCCTACATCCCGACCAACGTCATCTCGATCACCGACGGCCAGATCTTCCTGCAGTCCGACCTGTTCGCCTCCAACCAGCGCCCGGCGATCGACGTCGGCGTGTCGGTGTCGCGGGTCGGCGGGAACGCCATGACCAAGGCGATGAAGACCGTGACCGGGTCCCTGAAGGTGGAGCTGGCTCAGTTCCGCGCGATGGAGGCGTTCGCGATGTTCGCCTCCGACCTCGACGCGGCTTCCCGCCAGCAGCTCGACCGCGGCCAGCGGCTGATGGCCCTGCTCAAGCAGCCGCAGTACTCGCCGTACCCGCTGGCGCAGATGGTCGTCTCGCTCTACCTCGGGACCTCGGGCAAGCTCGACGCGGTTCCGACCGACGACGTGCTGCGCTTCGAGCAGGAGTTCCTCGACTACCTCGGTCGCCAGCACAAGGACCTGCTCGACGGCATCCGCGAGTCCCGTCTCTTCGACGACTCGACCGAGGAGAGGGTCGCGTCGGCGTACGACGACTTCCTCGACCAGTTCGAGACCTCCGAGGGGCAGTCGATCAAGCCCGGCAGGGAGGCCAAGGCAGACCCGGTGACCGACGAGGAGCTCCAGCAGGAGCAGATCGTCAAGCAGAAGCGGGGCTGAGCGTGACCCGACCCAGGCCAGACGACGCGAGGAGGTGACCACTCATGGCTGTATCGCTGCGTGAGTACCGCGCGCGGATCCGCTCGGTCGAGTCGACCAAGAAGATCACCCGGGCCATGGAGCTCATTGCCGCGTCCCGGATCATCAAGGCGCAGCAGCGGGCCCAGCAGGCCGCGCCGTACGCCCGGGAGCTGACTCGGGCGGTGTCGGCGCTGGTGACCTACTCCAACACCGACCACCCGCTCACCACCGAGCCCGAGGACCCGAAGCGGGCCGCGATCCTGATCGTGACCAGCGACCGGGGCCTGGCCGGCGCCTACTCCTCGAGCGTGCTCAAGGAGGGCGAGCGGCTCGCCGAGCGGCTGCGCGGCGAGGGCAAGGAGGTCGTCACCTACCTCACCGGACGCAAGGGCGAGGCCTACTTCCGGTTCCGCGGACGCGAGATCGCCGACAGCTGGTCGGGGTTCTCCGACCAGCCTCGCTACGAGAACGCCAAGCAGGTCGGCGAGGCGCTGATCGGGGCGTTCACCGCCGACGAGGGCGAGCCGGAGCAGGTCGACGAGGTGCACCTGGTCTACACCCAGTTCAGGTCGATGCTGGTGCAGGAGCCGCACGCCGTACGCATGCTGCCCCTGGAGATCGTCGAGAGCGACGAGCGTCCGGAGCGGGACGAGGTGCTGCCGCTGTACGAGTTCGAGCCCTCGCCGCAGGAGGTGCTCGACGCGCTGCTGCCGAAGTACGTCCAGAGCCGGATCTTCTACGCCCTGCTCCAGGCCTCGGCGTCGGAGCTGGCAGCACGGCAGAAGGCGATGAAGTCCGCGACGGACAACGCCGAAGAGCTCATCAAGAAGTACACCCGCATCGCCAACCAGGCCCGGCAGGCGGGCATCACCCAGGAGATCAGCGAGATCGTCGGCGGCGTGAACGCGCTGGCCGATGCCAACGCTGCCGGCGACTGACATCGCCCCCGACCCAGACCGCAACAGAGTGAGTTGAGAGACATGACTGCCACGGTTGAAGAGAAGAAGTCCGGCGCCGGCGAGGGCGCCACCGGCCGGATCGCCCGAGTCATCGGCCCGGTCGTCGACATCGAGTTCCCCGTGGACTCGATGCCCGAGATGTACAACAAGCTCGAGTGCGAGTTCGAGCTCGGCGGCGACAAGCACCTGCTGTCGCTCGAGGTGGCCCAGCACATCGGTGACGGCATGGTCCGCGCCATCTCGCTGCAGCCCACCGACGGCCTGGTCCGCGGCGCGAACGTCACCGACACCGGCGGCCCGATCACGGTCCCGGTGGGCGACGTGACCCTCGGCCACGTGTTCAACGCGCTCGGCGAGTGTCTCAACCTGAAAGATGGCGAGAAGCTCGAGGTCAACGAGCGCTGGGGGATCCACCGCAAGGCTCCGGCGTTCGACCAGCTCGAGTCGAAGACCCAGATGTTCGAGACCGGCATCAAGGTCATCGACCTGCTGACGCCGTACGTGCAGGGCGGCAAGATCGGGCTGTTCGGCGGCGCCGGCGTGGGCAAGACGGTGCTGATCCAGGAGATGATCGCGCGCGTCGCCAAGGACCACGGTGGTGTCTCGGTGTTCGCCGGCGTCGGTGAGCGCACTCGTGAGGGCAACGACCTGATCCAGGAGATGACCGAGGCGGAGGTCATCGGGCAGACGGCTCTGGTGTTCGGCCAGATGGACGAACCGCCCGGCACCCGACTGCGGGTCGCGCTGTCCGCGCTGACCATGGCGGAGTACTTCCGCGACGAGCAGAACCAGGACGTGCTGCTGTTCATCGACAACATCTTCCGGTTCACCCAGGCGGGTTCGGAGGTGTCGACGCTGCTCGGTCGGATGCCGTCCGCGGTGGGGTACCAGCCCAACCTCGCCGACGAGATGGGCACGCTCCAGGAGCGGATCACCTCGACCCGGGGTCACTCGATCACCTCGATGCAGGCGATCTACGTGCCGGCCGACGACTACACCGACCCGGCGCCGGCCACGACGTTCGCCCACCTCGACGCCACCACGGAGCTGTCGCGTGAGATCGCCTCGCTCGGCATCTACCCGGCGGTGGACCCGCTGACCTCGACGTCGCGGATCCTGTCCGCGGAGTACATCGGCCAGGAGCACTACGACTGCGCCATCCGGGTCAAGCAGATCCTGCAGCGCAACAAGGAGCTGCAGGACATCATCGCGATCCTCGGTGTCGACGAGCTGTCAGAGGAGGACAAGATCATCGTCAGCCGGGCGCGGCGGATCCAGCGGTTCCTGTCGCAGAACACCTACGTCGCCAAGCAGTTCACCGGCATCGACGGCTCGACGGTCCCGGTGTCCGAGACCGTCGAGGCGTTCAACAAGATCGCCGACGGCGAGTACGACCACGTGGCCGAGCAGGCGTTCTTCATGTGCGGCGGTCTTGACGACGTCGAGCGCAAGTGGGACGAGATCCAGAAGAACCTCTGACGGATTCAAAGGGAAATTGGGATGGCGAAGACGATGCAGGTGTCCCTCGTCGCGGCCGACCGTGAGGTCTGGTCGGGCGAGGCCACCGTGGTCAACTGCCGGACCCTGGCCGGTGAGATCGGCATCATGGCCGACCACCAGCCGGTGATGTCGGTGCTGGCGGGAGGGCAGGTCGACGTCCGCACGGTCGAGGACGGCCACTGGGTGGCCGCCGTCGACGGAGGGTTCATCTCGGTGGCCGACAACCACGTGCGGCTACTCTGCGAGTACGCCGAGCTGTCCCACGAGAGTGACTTCGAGGAGGCCAAACGCCTCATGGAGGAGCGGAAGGCCGCGCTCGAGGGCGAGGACTGATCCCGCCCGAGGGGGACAGGAGAAGGAGCGTTGCCGATCTGGGAGAGGCTGCTGGAGTCGGCGGCCGTCGTACTCCTGCTCGTGCTGCTCCTGGGCGTTGCCCTGATCCTGCGCCGGCGGTGGCTCTCCCGCCACGGAGGCACCTTCGAGCTCAGCTACCGCGCCCGGGCCACGTCGTCCGGGCGCGGTTGGCTGCTCGGCCTCGGTCGCTACGCCGGCGACCAGCTCGAGTGGTTCCGGATCTTCTCGCTGTCGCCGCGCCCCAAGCGGGTCTGGGCCCGCCAGACGCTGACGTACGTCGGACGGCGTGAGCCCGAGGGGGTCGAGCAGCTGTCGCTCTACCCGGGTCACGTCGTGATCAGCTGCGACACCCCGGCGGGTGCGGTCGAGCTGGCGCTGGGCACCTCGTCGTTGATGGGCTTCCAGTCGTGGCTCGAGGCCGCGCCGCCCGGCGTCCAGCACCTGTGACGTCCGCTGCGGCGCCCACCTCCGCCGTGACCGCGCGCAACGCGGTCGCGCTGGTGTTCGGGCTCAACGGCTTCTGCTTCGCCACGCTCGCCTCGCGCGTCCCGGACCTGCGCGGGTCCCTCGACCTGTCGAACGGCGCACTGGGCGCCCTCCTGCTCAGCATCGCGATCGGCTCGATGGTCGGGATGCCGGTCAGCGGTCACCTGATCGAGCGGTGGGGCGCCGGGATGGTGGTGCGGCTAGGAGCGCTGGTCGACCTGGGCGGCCTGGTCTTGGCGGGGGCGATGGCCACCGCGGGCTCGGCGCCCGGGACGGCGCTCGGCCTGCTGGCCTACGGCTTCGGGACCGGCATCTGGGACGTCGCCATGAACGTCGACGGCGCGGCCGTCGAGCGAGAGCTGGGGCGCAGCATCATGCCGCGTTTCCACGCGGGCTGGTCCCTGGGCACCTTCACCGGCGCCGGGGTCGGAGCCGCGGCCGCCGGCATCGGCGTACCGCTGGCCGCGCACTACACGGTCGTCCCCGCGTTCGCCGTCACGGCGGCGGTCGTGGCGAGCCGTCGGCTGCTGCCGGCGAGCGGGCCCGCCGAGGACGCGCCGGTGGCGGCGAGCGCATCGGCCTGGCTCGAGCCGCGGACCCTGGCGATCGGCTTCATGGTGCTGGCGTTCACCCTCGCCGAGGGCGCCGCCAACGACTGGCTCGCGCTCGCGCTCGTGGACGGGTACGACGCGCGGCACTGGGTCGGGGTCCTCGGGTTCACGCTGTTCGTGGCGGCGATGACCCTGGGCCGGCTCGGCGGACCGGTCGCCCTCGACCGGTTCGGCCGGGCGCCCTCGATGCTCGCCTCGGCACTGGTGGCCACCACAGGCGTCCTGGTCGTGGTCGGGACCGGCGTCGCGGCTCTCGCGGTGGTCGGCATCGTGCTGTGGGGGCTCGGCGCCGCCCTGGGCTTCCCGGTCGGGATGAGCGCTGCCGGCGACGACCCGGCTCGTGCCGCCCGGAGAGTCAGCGTCGTCTCGACCATCGGTTACGGCGCGTTCCTGGCCGGTCCGCCCCTGCTCGGCTTCGTCGGCGACCACGTCGGGACGTTGCGGTCGCTGCTGGTGATCGCGGCCGCGATGGTCCCCGCGGCCCTGCTGGTGGGCTCGGTGCGGCGGCCTCGCGACGCGGCTGTCGGATGACGTCCTGCCGGCTTGCGGTTGGAAGCCTGCGGGCTGGGTTGGGGTCGTTCCAAGGTCCGGCGCTGCATTGTGGACCAGGGTGTGCCCGCAACGACGGGAGGAATTCCGGCGTTGTGGAACGGGGCGTGCCGCCAACGGGGTGACGATTCCTGGCGTTGTGGAACACCCTGTTCGACAACGGCCGTCGCGAGGGGTCCGTTGGCGGCACAGGGTGTTCCACTTCGCTCCTCGCGCGAACGACGTCGCTCAGCCCGCGACCGACGTGCGCCCTCCTCGTCGCTGCCGAGAACCGCACCGTCGATGACCACGACGCAGCGGCCGGTGAAAAAATCAGGCGACAGCGCATGCCGACGACGCCGAGCGGCTGTGCGAGGAGTGGAAGATCCCGCTGGTGGCGCACTGGCTGCGCGACCAGCGGGAGCGCTACGGATTCTGAGCACGGGCTGAGAAGATGCGGGCATGCCGGCCGTGCACGACTCCCTCGCCCACGCCGCGACCACGCCGTACTGGCTCGACAGCCCCGAT
>JAICSC010000419.1 GCA_025937085.1 Nocardioides sp. | reverse complement strand
GAGTTTAGCCTGGGCGAAGCCCCCGCTTAGGGTGTCTCCGGACGGGTTCGCTCTCAAGCCTACCCCAGATAAATCCGCCCTCACATGTCCGCATAAATTGCACATATCTGTCGACAATCCAGTATAGTCGGCGCGATTTGCGTATTTTTGACAGCTGATTTCTACCCGAAATGCACAAATCTGTTGACAGCTTGGCAGCGAGCTTGTATTGTCTCTCGTCCGCCGCGTCTCTCGCACCGGAGTCCCGCATGCAGCCTCCACGGCACGCCCGAAACTCGATCCCTTCCTACGGCGGCCCCCCGTGCCGAGCTCGCGGTCCGTCCTGCATGTCAGCCGGCCAGCCAGGCACCCGGGCCCGCTCTCCAGCGGGCCTCGTCGTTTCCGGACCCTTCGCCCTGAGGAGCCCCATGATCGGGACCAGATCCTGTTCCTCCATCGCGTTGTGCGCCGCGCTCCTGCTCGCTGCCTCCCCGGCCGCGGGGCAGATGACCGTCACCGCCGATGCGGGACTCGCCAGCGCCTACATCTGGCGGGGGGTGAGCCTCACCAACCGCTTTGTCGCGCAGCCGGATCTCTATGTGACGGTGCCGGGCGGCGGAGGGAACGTCGTCGTGGGGGGATGGAGTAACATGGACCTGGGACGCTACGACGAGGCCGGCGATCTGAGCGAGGGAGGAGGCGTCTCCTCGCCGGACGTGACCGAGGTCGATCTCTGGGCCGAGTACGGCCACCCGCTCGGCGCGAAGCTGACGGGGACCGGCGGGGTGCTGGCCTATCTCTTCCCCAATACCGCGGGGCTCACGAATGAGATCAATCGGACGGTCGAGGTCTACGGCAAGCTGCAGGCGAACGGGCTGCCGCTGGCGCCCAGGCTCGCGATCTGGTACGACCTCGACAAAGTCCGGGGCGCGTACATCGAGGCCAGTGTCAGCCGGCCGCTCGTTGCCCTCCACGATTTCCCGATCACCTTCGGCGCCCTCGCCGCGTTCAGCGCGGGCCAGGCGGTGAATGCGTCGGACCCCGGCCAGGTGGCGAACTTCGCGCATGATGGGCTCACCCACCTGGACCTCTCGGCGACCGGCGCGCTCGCGGCGGGTCCGGTCACGATCGCGCCGACGGTGCACTTCTACGTGCTCAACGACGACTTCACCCGCGTGACGCGGCCGGGCGCCTCGCGTGACGTGAAGGCGTGGGCGGGTCTCACGTTCACCTGGAGCCGGCCGCTGAGCACCGTTCCGACCACGGTTCCTTGACCGGCCTTCGCCCGGCTCTATATTCACGAAAGGAGTCCGAACAAAACCCGAAAGGCTTTCATGCGCTCGGTGCTCTTCATCGATCCTCCCGCCTTCTGTACCGCCGTGGAAGAGCTGGTGGCGCCGGCGCTTCGGAGCCGTCCCGTCGCGGTGGCGCCGCCCGGCGCCGACCGGGCCGTGGTGCTGGCCCGCTCCGCGGAGGCGCGGCTCGCCGGCGTCGAGCGGGGCATGCCGGTGCGCCAGGCGCTCAAGCGCTGTCCCGATCTGATCGTGCTGCCGCCCAATCCGCGGCTCTATGCCCGCGCCTCGCGCGCGCTGCACGAGGTGCTCCGCACGTACGCCCCGGTCATCGAGCCCCGGGGGTACGGCCACGCCTTTCTCGACCTTACCGGCACCGGCCGGCTGTTCGGGCCGGCGGTGGACGTCGCCGCGCGGGTGCAGCGCGAGGTGCGGCAGCGGCTCCGGCTCGCGATCTCGGTCGGGGTCGCGGCCAACAAGCTGGTGAGCCAGGCGGCCACAACCGTCATCAAGCCCGAGCCGCTGCTCGAGGTGCCGGGCGGAGCGGAGGCGGGGTTCCTGGCGCCGCACCCGCTCGACGTGCTGCCCGATCTGCATCCCCGCATGCGCCGGCGGCTGGACGACTACCGGCTCGAGCTCATCGGTGAGGTGGCG
>JAICSC010000157.1 GCA_025937085.1 Nocardioides sp. | reverse complement strand
GTCGGCCACGGCGGCGGTGACCGCGGCGGCGAGCAGCTCGCCGAGCGGCGCCGCCAGGGCCAGCAGCCGGTGCTCCTTGTGGCCGAGGATCATGGCCCGGACGGTTCCGTCGTACGACGTGGCCGCCCACGGGTCCGTGAGTCCCGTCGGCGCCGGGGTCGGCCAGGACGGCGTCGGCCGCGGGTCGAGCGAGGCCGCGCACGGCGTGCACAGCAGGCGTCCTGGACGACCGCAGCCGACGCAGGAGCTGCCGAGGACCAGGTCGCGGAAGGCGTCGAGCACGCGCCGAGCCGATCATCGCGGCATGCCATCGGGCAACCCGGCGCCGACCCGGCTGTGGATGACCTCAGCCTGGATCAGCCGGCGTAGGTGACGTGGTGGAACCCCTCGAGCTGGATCTGCTTGTTCACGTCCACGGGGGAGATGTCGATCAGCCCGTTCTGCTGCAAGGCGTACGGCTTGTCGACCGGCGAGGTGACCAGCCCGCGCACCCGTCCCGACACCAGCGTGGGCGCGGCCTGCTCCGGAGGCGTCGATCCGTCGACGTCGAGGATCCGCACCTCCGCCTTGGCGGGCGACAGCTGGTCCAGCACTGCGATCGTGGTCGGGGAGGTCCAGCCGATGTCGCGGATCCGTTTCGTGCCGGTGGAGACCCACGGGATCAGGTGGGTCCCGGCTGTCCCGACCGCCCGGCCGTTGACGTCGTACTGGATGCGGCTGGCCACGATCCGGTCGGCCTCGGACCCGCGGAGGACCGCGACGATGCGTGATCCGTCGCGCGAGACCAGGAACCGGCGTACGTCCTTCCCCGTGAGGCCCGTCATCCGGATCCCGTGCCACTTCCCGTGGGCGGCGTACGCGACCTCGGCGCCGCTCGGGGTGTCCTGCACCTCCCACAACCGGCTCGCGAAGTCCCAGGCGGGACGCAGGAAGCCCGTTCCCGAGCGGGAGATGGACGCCGGAGCCGGCCCCTGCACCGGGCCGACCAGCAGAGCGGTCGGCGTGACCGCGGCGACCTCGTTGCCGTCGAGCCTGACCGCGAACGGCCCGATCCCCAGGGGGTCACGACCGAACGGGCCGTCGACCGGGGTGGGCCGGCCGATCTGGCCCGAGACCAACCGACCACGCCGGAGCGCGTAGGCCTGCCCGCTCGCCACCTCGACCGCGGGGTCGTAGTGGTCGAAAGCCTTGCTGTCGACCGGGAACCGCGAGGCACCCGAGGCGTCGGTCACCGCGCGCCCGGCGATCGTCAGCGTGAACGCGCTGATCGTCGTGTCCTGTCGCAGCGTCCACGAGAGCTGGGCCAGCATGCGCTTGACGACGCCGGCGGCGAGCGGGCCCGGATCGCTGCCCTTCAGGTTCACCTCGGCGACCTTGTGGTTGACCGGCACCGAGAGATTGACCGAGAGGCCGGGCGGGATGAACGTCTGGGTGACCGAGCCGGCCACGGACCGCGGTGCCCTGAGCAGGTCACGCACGAGGTACGACGCCAGCTGCGAGCCCTGCGGCACGTGCACGGGTTCGGGCACCAGGATGCGACCGGTGGGATCGAAGTAGTACAGCGCCGCGTCGGTGAAGTTCCCGTCGAAGAAGTCGCGCGGCACGATCAGCGCGTCGGGGGCCGCAGCGATGCGCCACTGACCGTCCTCCCGCACCATGGGGAAGTCCAGCCTCCTGCCCGCACTCGGCACCGAGCCCTGCCACTGCCCGCCGGCACCGACCTGGTCGGCGCCGCGGAGCCGCACCACGACGTGGTGGGTGCCCCTGATCGGGGAGCGGTCGCCGTAGGTGATCACGCGCTCCTCGGGGCGCCAGTCCGTCTGCGCCTGGGTGCTGAGGAACCCTTTAGCCGTGCTGGTCTGGAGCGGCGTGGCCGTCATCGCGTCGAGGAAACCGGACACGATCTCGGCCGGGTCGGCACCCGGCCTGGGCGGCGGCGGGATGTTCCCCGGCGCCTGCGTCTGGTCGGCCCGCACCGGCTGGCGCGCCTCCACCACCGCCCCCTCGTCCGGCACCTGGACACATGAGGTGAGCGCCGCGACGGTGGCCACCGACAAGGCCGCACCGGCCATCCGTACCCTTCTCATGCCACGACCTCAGCCGCGTCGTCCGGCACCAGCGGGAGGGGGCTGTGCCGCAACGGATGCCCCGCGTGCCGGGGCAGGGTGAGCCGGAACTGCGCTCCCTCCTTCGGCTTGCCCCACGCCTGGAGCCAGCCGCCATGGAGGTGGGTGTCCTCGAGCGAGATCGCCAGCCCGAGGCCGGTGCCTCCACTGGTGCGAGCCCGGGCCGGGTCGGCGCGCCAGAAGCGGTTGAACACCATCGCCGACTCACCGGTGGCGAGCCCCACGCCGTGGTCGCGCACCGCGACGGCGGCCGACTGGTCGTCGGCCGCCACGGTGACCAGGATCTCCCTGCTCTCCGCGTGGTCGATCGCGTTGGTGACGAGGTTGCGCACGATGCGCTCCAGCCGGCGTACGTCGGCCTGTGCCACGCATGGCGTGTCCGGTGCCTCGATGACCACACGTGTGCTGCGCTGCTCCGCCAGCGAACGTGTGCCGTCGACGACGCGCCGGACGACGTCGGTGAGGTTGACGTCGTCGAGGTCGAGCACCGCAGCCCCTGCGTCGAAGCGGCTGATCTCCAGGAGGTCGACCAGCAGCGTCTCGAACCGGTCGAGCTCGGTCTGCAGCAGCTCGGCAGCCCGGGCCGTCTCGGGGTCGAACCCGAGGCGCGCCTCGTGCAGCACCGACCCGGCGAGGCGGACGGTGGTCAACGGCGTGCGCAGCTCGTGCGACACGTCGGAGACGAAGCGGCGCTGGACCCGGCTCAGCTCCTCGAGCTGGCGGATCTGGCGCTGGAGGCTGGTGGCCATCTGGTTGAACGACGTCGCCAGGCGTGCGAGGTCGTCCTCCCCGGTGACCCGGAGCCGCTCCTGCAGCTGGCCCGCCGCCAGGCGCTCCGCGACTCGTCGGGCGAGCCGGATCGGGGTGACGATCTGCCGGGTCAGCAGCCAGGTGAGCGCGGCGATCAGGGCGAGGAGCAGGATCGCGGCGGTCAACAGGGCACGGGTCACCAGCGCCAGGGTCTGCTGGACGTCGTCGAGCGGGAACAGGTAGTACAGCGTCCGCTTGGACTGGTCCGCGGGGATCGTGATCGTCGTCCCGACGACCACGCCGGGGCCGGACCGGAGCACGCCGTTCTGTCGCTGCACGAGCGTGGTGTAGGTCCAGGCCGTCTTCCGCGTGGCGTCGAGGTGGTCGACCAACGACTGCGGCACGCTCGGCACGTCCCCCGCCGACGTGAACCGGATGCCGCGCTGTTGGAGCGGCTCACCGGCTCGGCCGGGCCCGGCCAGGACCACGTGGAACCCGCGTACCAGGCCGTTGGCGTAGACCGAGTTGAAGAAGTCCCTGGACTGGTCGCCGGCGTCGGTGTCGGTGCCGAGCGCGGCTTCGAGCCGGGCGTTGCCCTCGTCGTTCTCGGAGGCGACCTCGGTGAGTACGGCGTCGACGCGGCGGTCGACCAGGCCGTGCTCCACCTGGCGCAGGAGGAACCAGCCGACCGCGGTGACCACGATCGCCGAGAGCAGCACCGTGCTGACGACCACCCGCGCCTGGATGGATCGGCGCCAGAACGTCAGCCCTCGGCGGAGCGTCTCGGGGACGGTTCGCGCGACCATCTCAGCTCACCTGGGTGCCCTCACTGCTGGCCGGAGCTACCGGCCTTGTAGCCCACGCCCCGCACGGTGAGGACGATCTCGGGGTTCTCCGGGTCGGACTCGACCTTCGACCGCAACCGTTGCACGTGGACGTTGACCAGGCGGGTGTCCGCGGCGTGGCGGTAGCCCCAGACCTGCTCCAGCAGCACCTCGCGGGTGAAGACCTGCCACGGCTTGCGGGCCAGGCAGACCAGGAGGTCGAACTCGAGGGGCGTGAGGTTGACCGGCTGTCCGTCGCGGGTCACCGAGTGGCCGGCCACGTCGATCGTCAGCGGCCCGAGGGTGAGCGTGTCCGCGCCGGGGGCGTCGTTACGGCGTACCCGGGCCCGGATCCGCGCCACGAGCTCCTTGGGCTTGAACGGCTTGACGACGTAGTCGTCCGCGCCGGACTCGAGCCCGACGACGACGTCGACCGTGTCGCCCTTGGCGGTCAACATCACGATCGGCACGCCGGACTCCGCGCGGATCTCCTTGCACACGTCGATGCCGCCCCTGCCGGGGAGCATGAGGTCGAGCAGCACGACGTCGGGCCGGTAGGCGTGGAAGGCCTCGAGGGCCTCGTCACCCCGCTCCACCACGTGGGAGTCGAAACCCTCCTGACGCAGGACGATCGACAGCATCTCCGACAGGGACGCGTCGTCGTCCACGACGAGCACGCGCGCACGGAAGTCCTCGGCCTGGCTCACGGCGTCAATCTTGTCACGCCCCGGCGGCTGAGCTTGCGAAGACGCCGAGAGGGCGGGAGGTCCAGGAGCGTCGCTCGCACCGAGCCTGCGAGGGACGAGGGACGCGTCTCGAGACACCGGTGACGGTGCCTGGGGCCCAGGCACGGCTCCGGCGGGTTTCGAGACGCTCGCAGAGCTCGCACCTCAACCACCGGAGACTCGACCGACGGGCGTGGGCCGCTCTAGTAGCGGTACTGCTCGGACTTGTACGGACCGTCCACCGCGACCCCGAGGTACGACGCCTGGGCGTCGGTCAACGTCGTCAGCTTCACGCCGAGCGCGCCCAGGTGGAGCCGGGCGACCTCCTCGTCGAGGTGCTTGGGCAGCACGTAGACGCCGACCGGGTACTCCTCGGGCTTGGTGAACAGCTCGACCTGGGCCAGCACCTGGTTGGTGAAGGAGTTCGACATCACGAAGCTCGGGTGGCCCGTGGCGTTCCCGAGGTTCATCAGCCGGCCCTCGGAGAGCACGATGATGGACTTCCCGCCCGCCGACTCGGGGAAGGTCCAGACGTCGACCTGCGGCTTGACGTTCTTGCGCTCGATGCCGACGTACGACTCGAGGCCGGCCATGTCGAGCTCGTTGTCGAAGTGACCGATGTTGCCGAGGATCGCCTGGTGCTTCATCCGCGACATCTGGTCGACGGTGACGACGTCCTTGTTGCCGGTCGCGGTGATCACGATGTCCGCGATGCCGAGCACGTCCTCGAGGGTGGAGACCTGGTAGCCGTCCATGGCGGCCTGGAGCGCGCAGATCGGGTCGATCTCGGTGATGACCACCCGGGCACCCTGGCCCCGCAGGCTCTCGGCGCAGCCCTTGCCGACGTCGCCGTACCCGCAGACGACCGCGACCTTGCCGCCGATGAGGACGTCGGTGGCGCGGTTGATGCCGTCGACGAGGCTGTGCCGGCAGCCGTACTTGTTGTCGAACTTGGACTTGGTGACCGAGTCGTTGACGTTGATGGCCGGGAAGAGCAGCGACCCTTCCTTCATCATGTCGTAGAGCCGGTGCACGCCGGTCGTGGTCTCCTCGGTGACACCTCGGATCTCGGCGGCGATCTGGGTCCAGCGGCTGTCGCTCTCCTTCAACGACGCCTGCAGGACCTCGAAGATCACCTTCTGCTCGTGGCTGGCGGCGGTCGCCGGGTCGGGCGCCTCGCCCTTCTTCTCAGCCTCCACACCCAGGTGGACCAGCAGCGTCGCGTCGCCGCCGTCGTCCAGGATCATGTTCGCCTTGACGCCCTGCCCGTCCTTGGCGGGCCACTGCAGGATCTGCTGGGTGCACCACCAGTACTCCTCCAGGGTCTCGCCCTTCCAGGCGAACACCGGGACACCCTGAGGGTCGTCCACGGTGCCGTTCGGCCCGACGACGACGGCGGCGGCCGCGTGGTCCTGGGTTGAGAAGATGTTGCAGGAGGCCCAGCGCACCTCCGCGCCAAGCGCGACCAGGGTCTCGATCAGGACGGCGGTCTGGATGGTCATGTGCAGCGAGCCGGCGATCTTCGCGCCGGCGAGCGGCTTCTCGGCGCCATAGCGCTCGCGCATCGCCATCAGGCCGGGCATCTCGTGCTCGGCGAGGGTGATCTCCGTCCGGCCGAAGTCGGCCAGCCCCAGGTCGGCGACCTTGAAGTCCATGTCCGTTGCCTCCGCTCTGCCGGCCGCTGGTTCGCGACCTTGGTTCTGTGAAGGTTAGGACTCGGACGCGCAGACGGCAGAATCCTCGACGCCGTCCTCGTCTCCCTCTCCACGGCCCAGACGCGGCTCCGGCAGCCACCGAGCCACGGCGAGCGCCACCAGCACGGCCGGGAAGCCGAGCAGGGCGACCAGCTCCGGGAAGCCCAGGACGCGCGAGCCGAGGGCGAACAGGGCGAACAGCGCGATCGCGCTCAGGTCCTCGAGGACACCGAGCACGCTGGTCACCGTGGCTCGCGCCGGACCCGTGATGCTGTCCTGCAGGCGCGTCTCCCCCACGAGCATCGCGTTGTTGGCGAGCCCGTACCCGACCGCGATGGCGACGAAGCCGGCGTACGGCGTCACCAGTGCGCCGATGGAGATCAGCACCCCGCCGACGGCGAGCGTCAGCCCCACGAGCCGGCCGTTCACCCGCGCCGTCCGGCCGACCAGGGCGGTGCCCACGGCCTGGCCGACCACGGTGATCGCGATCAGCACCGGCACGAGGGTCGTGGAGACATGGTGGTCACGAGCGACCAGCGGGAAGTACTCGTCGTACGTCGTCATCGCGACCATGGCCGCGGCGAGAACGAGCACCCGCCGGACGTCCGGATGTCGGCTCGACTCGGACAGGCCGGCGCGGAGCATCGCCACGTAGCGCGAGGTCGCGTGCTCGGTGGCCGCGACCGCTCCCTCGTCGTGAGGTGGGCGGCGGGCGCGGTGCGACACCGGGAGTGTCGCCGCCAGCAGCCCCTGCGCACCGGCGATCGCGACCGAGCCCCAGCCCACGAGCGCGTACCCGCCCAGGTGGAACAGCCCGACCGCAGCGGCGCTGGCGACCAGGTTGGCGACCAGGGCCGTCGACTGGGCCCAGCCGATGAGACGCGCGTACTGTCCTCGCGCGCCGCGCTCGACCAGCTCGTCGTACACCAGCGACTCGAAGGTTCCCGACATCAGTGCGCTCGAGAAGCCCCAGCAGATGAAGCCGAGCGCGAACCCGGCGAAGGTCTGCCAGACCATCCAAGCGGCGAAGCCGGCCGCGTAGATCCCGGCCGAGACGACCAGGAGCCGTCGCCGGTCGAACGTGTCCGCCCACGCACCCGAGGGGATCTCGCAGACGAACGACGTGAGAGCCCAGATGATGAAGAGCAGTGAGATCTCGCCGCTGTCGACGCCGTGGTCGGCGAACAGCAGCGCGTACACGCTGTAGAGCGGGACCAGGTCTCGCGAGGCGTGATAGGCCAGGACGCGCGGCACGAAGCCGTCGCGCCCCGCCTGCGGCAGGAGTCAGATGTGGCCGGAGAAGTGACGCATGCAGGCAGGCTAGTACCCCGACCACCAACCTTTGCCCGCTGCGCGACGCCCATGACGCACGCTGGCGGCGTTGGCGGCGTTGGCGGCCGCGGTATTAGACCGCCGCGCGGGGATGAGCCAGGACCGACCGGGCGGAGCGGTCAGATCCGTCCGTCGTACCACCGGAGGACGCGCAGTGCTCGCATCGTGTTCCAGCGGCTCGGTTCGCCGTCGCCGTCCTCCATTGCGAACCAGGTGAGTCCGGGGTGGGTGTTCTCCAGAAGCCACCGGCCGTCGGGCTGCTGCTTGCTGCGTACATGGTCGACCGCCTCGGACAGCCGCCGGTCGGGGGCGCCGCCGGCGGACCGGAAGTAGTCGAGCCCGCGCAGGACGTCGTAGTGCCACTGCACCGGGAACGAGAACAGCAACCATGCGGGGTCGACCACCTCGCCGGTGCTCGCGCGTCGGACCAGGCGGCGGGTCAGCAGGTACTCCTCGCCCTGCCGACGCGCCTGCGCCACCGGCAGAGCCCCGCCCGCGCGTTCGTACTCCAAAAGCCCTTCGAGCACGCCG
>JAICSC010000079.1 GCA_025937085.1 Nocardioides sp. | reverse complement strand
GAGCAGCGCTGGGGCGAGGCCGCGCGGGTGCTGGCCGATGTCCTGCCCGGACTGCCGCGGGTGGGCGGCTCGGCGGCGCAACGCGAGATCGTCGAGGAGACGCTGCTCTACTGCCTGGTCAGCGACGGCCAGGCCGAGCGGGCCCTGGCCCTGCTCGACGGCCGGCTCGACCGGCGTTCCTCACCGCTCGACCGGCGCCGCCGCAACTCCCTCGCCACCCCGGAGGACGCCCCTCTCGGCGTCTAGGCCAACCGGCGTTCTCGGGGGACGGCTACTCCGCAGACCGGACCCGGATGCCGGAGAGCGGGACCGTGACGGCGCCGGCGGGATCGGTGAAGAAGTCGTTGCCCTTGTCGTCGATCACGATGAACGCCGGGAAGTCCTCGACCTCGATCCTCCAGACGGCCTCCATCCCGAGCTCTGGGTACTCCAGCACCTCGACCGACCGGATGCAGTCCTGGGCGAGCCGGGCGGCCGGGCCGCCGATCGAGCCGAGGTAGAAGCCACCGTGCGTGGCGCACGACTCGGTCACAGCCTTGGAGCGGTTGCCCTTGGCCAGCATCACCAGTGACCCGCCCGCGGCCTGGAACTGCGCGACGTAGGAGTCCATCCGGCCGGCGGTCGTCGGCCCGAAGGAACCGGAGGCGTAGCCCTCGGGAGTCTTCGCCGGGCCTGCGTAGTAGACGGCGTGGTCGCGGAGGTACGCCGGCATCTCCTCGCCGGCGTCGAGCCGCTCCTTGATCCTGGCGTGCGCGATGTCGCGGGCCACGACCAGCGGCCCGGTCAGCGACAGCCGCGTCTTCACCGGGTGCCGGGTGAGCTCGGCGAGGATCTCGGGCATCGGCCGGTTGAGGTCGATCCGCACGACGTCGCCGCCCTCCGGCAGGCGGTCGTCCGGCTGGGTCGCCGTGCTCGCCGGAAGGTACGTCGCGGGGTCGGTCTCGAGCTGCTCGAGGAACACTCCCTCGGGCGTGATCTTCCCCAGGGCCTGCCGGTCCGCCGAGCAGGACACCGCGATGGCGACCGGGCACGACGCGCCGTGGCGGGGCAGCCGCACGACGCGCACGTCGTGGCAGAAGTACTTGCCGCCGAACTGTGCGCCGATCCCGAAACCTTGAGTGAGCTTGAAGACCTCCTGCTCGAGCGCGAGGTCGCGGAACCCGTGTGCCGACAGGGATCCCGACGTCGGCAGCTGGTCGAGGTAGTGGGCCGAGGCGTACTTCGCGGTCTTCAGGGCGAACTCCGCCGACGTCCCGCCGATGACCACCGCGAGGTGGTACGGCGGGCACGCCGCCGTACCGAGCGAGCGGATCTTCTCGTCCAGAAAGTCAAGCATCCGCTGGGGATTCAGAACCGCCTTGGTCTCCTGGTAGAGGAACGACTTGTTCGCGGAGCCGCCGCCCTTGGCCATGAACAGGAACTTGTACTCGGGCACGCTCACCCCAGAGTCCAGCACCGTGTCCGGCGTCGAGTAGAGCTCGATCTGCGCCGGCAGGTTGCTGCCGGTGTTCTTCTCCTCCCACGTCGTCAGCGGCGCCAGCTGGGAGTATCGGAGGTTGAGCCGGGTGTAGGCGTCGTACACGCCCTGGCTGATCGCCTCACCGTCGTCGGCGCCGGTGAGCACTCCTTCCGACTTCTTGCCCATCACGATCGCGGTCCCGGTGTCCTGGCACATCGGCAGGACCCCGCCGGCCGAGATGTTGGCGTTCTTCAGCAGGTCGAGCGCGACGAAGCGGTCGTTGCCGCTCGACTCCGGGTCGTCGATGATCCTGCGGAGTTGCGCGAGGTGCGCGGGTCGCAGGTAGTGAGCGATGTCGTGCATCGCCTCGGTGGTCAGCTGCCGGATCGCCGCCGGCGAGACCTGCAGGAACGTCCGGCCACCGGCCTCGAACGTCGACACCCCCTCCGTCGTCACCAGCCGGTACGGCGTGTGGTCCGGGCCGAGCGGCAACAGATCGGAGTAGCGGAACTCGGGGTCGGTGGACGCGGGAGAGGTCGGTGCGGCACTCACGGCGGCACGATAGTCGCAGCCGACTCCGACACATCACCACCCTCGGCCCGAGGCGATGACGTGCCACACTGCCCCGGTGAACACGGCCGCACGCAGGCCGGCCCGGAACCGTCCGGCGCCGACGTTGGAAGAGGTGGCGGCGCGCGCCGGCGTCTCACGCGCCACCGCGAGCCGCGTGCTTCGCGGCGACCAGAAGGTGAGCGAGCGGGCGCGGGAGGTCGTGCTCGCCGCCGCGCAGGAGATCTCCTACGTCCCGAATCTCGCGGCTCGGACCCTGGTCACCGGGCGCAGCGAGTCCGTCGCCTTCCTGGTCGAGGAGTCCGAGGAGCGGATGTTCGCCGACCCGTTCTTCCTGGGCATGCTGCGCAGTGCACAGGAGGCCGTGGCGACGGCCGGCCAGCAGCTCGTCTTCACGGTGATGAACCGCCCGGAGGACCAGGAGCGCTTCTTGGCCTATGCCGCGGGCGGTCACGTCGACGGCGTCCTCCTGCTGTCCTTGCACGGACGCGACCAGCTGCCGCAACGGCTCGAGTCGCTCGGCGTGCCCACAGTGCTGAGCGGGCGTCCGCTCAGCGGCGGACGGCGGCTTTGGTACGTCGACGCCGACAACGTCGGTGGCGGCGAGCTCGCCACCCGGCATCTGCTGGACTCGGGCCGCGCCCACGTCGCGACCGTCACCGGCCCGCTCGACATGTGCGCCGGCCAGGACCGGCTGGCCGGCTACCGCGCGGCCGTCGAGGCGGCCGGCCGTCCTTACGACGAGGGCCTGGTCTCGGTCGGTGACTTCACGGCGGCTGGAGGGCACGCCGCCACGGTCCGGCTGCTCGACGAGCGCCCGGACGTGGACGCGATCTTCGCGGCCTCGGACCTGGCTGCCTTCGGCGTCGTCCGTGCTCTGCGGGAGAGTGGTCGGAGCGTCGGCGACGACGTGGCCGTGATCGGGTTCGACGACGTCCCGGCCGCGGCCGACCAGCAGCCACCGCTGTCGACGGTCAAGCAGCCGATCGCCGCGCTCGGGACGGCGATGACCCGGCTGCTCCTGGACCGGATCGAGGGCCGTCCCGGGCTCACCCGGCGCACGATCCTGCCCGTCGAGCTCGTGCTCCGCGAGACGGCCTGACCTGAGCTGAGCCTGGGTGATTACGCAGAGACGTGCCGTAACCCACCCTTGACACCGCCACGCCAGTCGCAGCATGCTGGCCGGCAACCGCTCGTGAGAGCGCTCTCACAACCGGGATCGGATCCCCGGATCCGGCCCGTCCCTCAGGAGGACTCATGCCCCGAAGCTCCACGCGTCGCCACGTGGCGGCGCTGTCGGCGGTCGCCGCCATCGGCGCGTTCGCGCTGGCCGGCTGCGGCAACAGCTCGTCCGACACGTCCGCCGTGTCCGCGGATGCCGGCCCGTGTGGCACGAACGACGACACCACCCTGACCGTCGGCCTGTTCGGCACCTTCGGCTTCAAGGAGGCGGGCCTGTGGGACGCCTACAAGAAGGTCTGCCCCAACATCACGATCAAGGAGGACGTGGTCGAGCAGTCCGCGGACTACTGGACCCGGCTCAAGACCCGGCTGGCGTCGGGCAGCGGTCTCGACGACGTCCAGGCGATCGAGATCGGGTTCGTCGCCGATGTCGTGCAGAACCACGCCGACCAGTTCGTGAACTGGAACACCGTGCCGAACGCCGCCGCCGACAAGGCCGAGTTCTACCCCTGGAAGTGGCAGCTGGCCTCGACGTCGGACGGCAAGACGACCGTCGGCCTCGGGACGGACATCGGCCCGGAGGCGATCTGCTACCGCAGCGACCTGCTCAAGCAGGCCGGCCTGCCGTCCGACCCGACCACGCTGGCCCAGAAGTGGGACACGTGGGACCACTTCATCGACTTCGGCAAGCAGTACGAGTCGTCGTCCACGAAGCCGTCCGGGTCCCACTTCGTCGACAGCGCGGCGAGCGTGTTCTCGACGGCCGTCTACCAGGGCCAGGAGGCGTACGACAACTCCGACGGACAGCCCGACGTGGAGAACAGCGACGGCGTGAAGAACGCCTGGGCGTTCGCGAGCCAGGCCGCGCAGGACGGCATCACGGCAGGCCTGCAGCAGTTCACACCGGCCTGGAACAAGGCGTTCTCGAGCGGCGCCTTCGCCGCCCTCGCCTGCCCGACGTGGATGATGGGCTACATCCAGGGCCAGGCCGGGGACGCGTACGCCGGCAAGTGGGACGTCGCGCCGGTGCTCCCCGGTGGCGCCACCAACTGGGGTGGCTCCTGGCTCGGCGTACCGGAGAAGGCGGCCCACAAGGCCGCGGCGATCGCCCTGGTCGAGTGGCTGTCGGCCAAGGATCAGCAGGTCACGATGTGGAAGGACGGCGGGCACTTCCCGTCCAACTCGCAGGCAGCGGCCGACCCGGCCGTCGCCAACGCGAAGAGCGACTATTTCAGCAACGCCCCGGTGGGCAAGATCTTCGGCGACATCTCCAGCCAGATGAAGATCCCGCCGATCGGCCTCTACGACACCCAGATCCAGCAGGCCCTCACCACCCAGCTCACCAACGTCGAGACGAAGCACACCTCGCCCGACGACGCGTTCAGCGCCGCGCTCGACGCGATCAAGCAGGTCACGGGCTGACCTCGGGCCGGGCCGCCGATACCCCCGTCAGGCGGCGGCCCGGCTCTCGGGGCTTTCGAGGACCCGAGACACGAGCGGTGGCGATGGCCTAGGAAGGGTGTCCATGACTGTCCTGTCCCAGCCCGACGTGCAGTCCGGCGAAGCGGCGCTCCGGCCCCCGGCTCCCCGGCGTACCCGAGGCATCCGCCCCGGCAGCCGCATCGCCTACGTCTACGTACTGCCGTTCTTCCTGGTCTTCGCGGCGTTCAGCATCTATCCGTGGGTGGCGACGGCGTGGGTGTCCCTGCACGACACCCGGCTGTCGACCTACGACCAGTCGAGCTGGATCGGCCTGGCGAACTACCGCAACCTCTTCACCAACGACTTCTTCTGGAACGCCTTCCGCAACACGATCACGATCGGCATCATCTCGACCGTCCCGCAGCTGTGCATGGCGCTCGGGATCGCGCACCTGCTCAATTACCGGTTGCGCGGCCGGACGTTCTTCCGGGTTGCGATCCTGATGCCGTACGCGACGAGCCTGGCTGCCGCAACGGTGATCTTCGCCGAGCTCTTCGACCCGAACCTCGGGCTCATCAACTGGGGACTGCACGTGGTCCACCTGCCCACCGTCGACTGGCAGGGCTCCCGATGGCCGTCCCAGATCGCGGTGTCGGCGATCGTGACCTGGCGCTGGACGGGCTACAACGCCCTGATCTATCTGGCCGGCATGCAGGCGATCGACACCGATCTCTACGAGGCGGCAGCGATGGACGGCGCGGGCCGGTGGGCCCAGTTCCGACACGTCACCCTCCCGGGACTCCGGCCCACGATCCTGTTCACGATCGTGGTCTCGACCATCGGCGCGGCCCAGCTCTTCGGTGAGCCGCTGCTCTACCACAACGGGCTGCCGGACGGCGGGACCCAGAACCAGTACCAGACCCTCGGGCTGCTCATGTACCAGCAGGGCTGGACCAACGACCGGCTCGGCCTCGCGTCCGCCACCGCCTGGACGATGTTCCTGATCATCGTCGTCGCGGTCTGCGCCAACCTGTGGATCGCGCGCCGGCGAGGACGCCGCGAGGGACGCCGTGCCTCGATCGTGGCGGCGGTGCCGGAGGTGACGGTCCGGTGAAGCGCAGGGCGAGCAGCAGCGGGAGCGGCACGGCGAACGGCGGCGTCCTCGAAGCAGGCTGGGTGACCTACGTGGTGATCCTGCTGGTGACCCTGGTCTCCGTCTTCCCCCTCTACTACACGATCGTGATGGCGTCGCACACGAACGCCGAGATGGCGGCGAGCAGGCCGCCGATCCTGCCGAACATGTCGGTCGTCGACAACGTGAAGAAGGCGCTGGAGCTCGCGCCGCTGAACCGCGGACTCATCAACTCCGTGATCGTGGCCGGCTCGCTCGCTCTCGGCACGGTGGCCCTCAGCACGCTGGCCGGGTTCGCGTTCGCGAAGCTGCGCTTCCGCGGCTCCAACATCCTGCTCGCGATCTGCGTCGCGACGATGATGGTCCCGCTGCAGATGGGGGTCATCCCGCTCTACATGCTGATGGCGCGGCTCGGGCTGGCCGGTCACCTGACGGCGGTCATCCTGCCGGGGCTGTGCACGGCGTTCGGGGTCTTCTTCATGCGGCAGTACGTCGCCAGCGCGGTTCCCGACGAGCTGATCGAGGCGGCGTACATGGACGGCGCCCGGCCGATCCGGGTGTTCTGGTCGGTGGTCGTGCCCGCGGTGCGGCCGGCGATGGCGGTCCTGGGGATGCTGACGTTCCTGATGGCCTGGAACGACTTCTTCTGGCCGATCATCGTGCTGAGCTCGCAGAACCCCACCGTGCAGGTGTCGTTCCAGAGCCTGGCCACCGGATATGCGCCCCAGCAGTCGATCGTGATGGCCGGGACGCTCTACGGGACGGTCCCGGTGCTCATCGTCTTCGCCGTCCTGGGCAGGCAGATCGTCGGCGGCATCATGCAAGGAGCGGTCAAAGGGTGAACGAGGAGAGCTTTCCCGAAGGCTTCGTCTGGGGCGTCGCGACGTCGGCGTACCAGATCGAAGGGGCGGTCGCCGAGGGCGGGCGCGGACCCAGCATCTGGGACACCTTCAGCCACACCCCGGGTGTGGTGGACAACGACGACACCGGCGACGTGGCCTGCGACCACTACCACCGGTGGCGCGAGGACCTCGACCTCATGGTCGACCTCGGGATCGCGTCGTACCGCTTCTCGGTGGCCTGGCCGCGGGTGATGCCGGACGGACGCACGGTCAACCAGGAGGGTCTCGACTTCTACCGGCGGCTCGTGGACGGACTGCTCGAGCGCGGGATCCGGCCGCTGATGACGCTCTACCACTGGGACCTGCCGCAGAGCCTCGACGTCGGGGAGGCCGGCGGGTGGCTCTCGCGCGACCTCCCGGACCGGTTCGTGGACTACGCCCTCGTGCTCGGCAAGGAGCTCGGCGACCGCGTGCCGGCGATCACGACCCTGAACGAGCCGTGGTGCTCGGCGTACCTGGGATATGCCAGCGGCGAGCACGCGCCGGGACGCACCGAGGACGCGCTGGCCTACCGGGCCGCACACCACCTGAACCTCGCCCATGGTCGCGCGGTGACCGCGCTGCGCGACGTGCTCCCGCCGACGGCGGACGTCTCGGTGGCGCTGAACCTGCTCCAGGTCCAGGCGGCCTCCGACCGCCCCGAGGACGTGGTCGCGGCCCAGCACGCGGACCTGATCGCGAACCGGATGTTCCTGGACCCGATGTTCGGCGGGGGTTACTCCGACGAGCTGCGGACCTCGACGGCGGGCCTCACCGACTGGTCCTTCCTACGCCCCGGTGACGAGGCCGAGATCGGGGTCGGGCTGGACTCGCTCGGCCTGAACTTCTACAACCCGAGCCGGGTCGGCGCCGGACCCGGCGCCCCGTTCCCGGGTACGCACCGGGCGTTCTTCGCCGACATCCCGGGGCCGCGCACGGTGATGGGGTGGCCGATCGTCCCGTCCGGCCTGACCGACCTGCTGCTGCGGGTGCACCGCGACACCGGCCTCCCGATCCGGGTGACCGAGAACGGTCTGGGGGCGCAGGAGGCGGTCGAGGACGGCGTCGTGCACGACACGGACCGGATCGACTACCTGCACAGCCACCTCACCGCCGTCCACGAGGCCATGCGGCAGGGAGCCGACGTGCGCGGCTACTACGTGTGGTCGCTGCTCGACAACTTCGAGTGGGCCTGGGGCTACGACAAGAGGTTCGGCCTGGTGCACGTCGACTTCGCCGACCAGCGGCGTACGCCGAAGGCCTCGGCCCACTGGTACGCCGACGTGATCACCCGCAACGGGTTGTGAGCGAGGGCTGCGAGACCTCTACGCTCGCTGCACCATGAGCCGCTACGCCCTGCTGGTCTCGCCCTCGGCCAACCGTGTGTACGCCGAGGCCGCGGCGCGTCTCACGCTGGCCGAGCTCGCGGTGCTCGCCGAGAGCGTGCTCGAGGGACGCCTCGGTGAGTCGCGCGTCGAGAGGGTCGCGGAGGTCGACTATGTGACCTTCGAGGGGGAGCTCGACGACCACGCGCTGGCGCACGTCGCCAACGTCTCGACGGCGTTGGCGCTGTTCGAGCGCACCGCCGACGACGCCTTCCGGCCGGTGCCCCTGCGGCGGCTCGACTGCCTGGACGACGACCTGCTGACCATCCTCAAGTACCAGGGCAAGACCAACGAGCTGTTCACCAAGCTCCTCCTCAACGTGACCGTGGCGGCGTCCGGTGCCGCGCCCCGCATGCTCACCCATCGCCTGCGGGTCCTCGATCCGATGTGCGGCCGAGGCACCACCGTGAACCAGGCCCTGATGTACGGCTGGCACGCCGCCGGCGTGGACGTCGACGAGGCCGACTTCGAGGCGTACGCCGCGTTCCTGCCGCGCTGGCTGAAGGACAAGCGGCTCAAGCACACGGCGACGAACGCCCGACTCCGCCGGGACGGACGGACGCTCGGCCGCCGCCTCGACGTCGAGCTCGCGGTGACCAAGCAGGCGTGGGCGGACGGCGACACCATCACCGTCACCACCGCGCTCGCCGACACCCGCGAGGCGGCCGAGATCTTCCGGGCCGACAGCTTCGACGTCGTCGTCACGGATGCGCCGTACGGCGTGCAGCACGGCAGCCGGTCGGGCGGCGGCCTGCAGCGGGGACCTCTGGAGCTGCTCGGCGAGGCGCTGCCCGGCTGGGTCAGACTGCTGCGACCCGGGGGAGCGGTCGGGATCGCGGTCAACGTCCGCACCTGTCCCCGAGAGGCGGCCCTGGCGCTCCTCGCAGACGCGGGTCTCGACCCGCGCGACACGGAGGCGTACCGCGGGTTCGAGCATCGTGTGGACCGGGCGATCCAACGTGACCTCGTGGTCGCAACGAAGCCGGTTTAGTGTGGCTCCCATGTCAGACGACAGGGACGCGCAGGACCCGTCACGGTTGCGGATCTCGGACTCCGACCGGCACCAGGTGGCCGAGGTGCTGCGCGAGGCTGCCGGTGACGGACGGATCGACTTCGAGGAGCTCGACCAGCGCCTCGAGGCGACGTACGCCGCACGCACCTACGCCGACCTGGTCCCCATCACGGTCGACCTCCCGGTCCAGGACGTCGCGAAGCTGCCGGTGCACCCGGCCGCCGTCTCCTCCTCGTCGCCCGTGGTGACCGGCGGGCCGGCCCGGGAGAAGCACCTCGCGATCATGAGCGGGCTCGAGCGCAAGGGCGTGTGGACCGTGCCCGCCCACATGACCGTCAACTGCTTCATGGGCGGCGCCGACCTGGATCTGCGCCGTGCCCGGTTCGCCGCTCCTGAGGTCGTGCTGACCATCAACGCCGTGATGGGCGGGGCCGACATCAAGGTCAACCCGCAGACCCGGGTGATCATGGAGGGGACCAGCATCATGGGCGGCTACAGCGGCCCCTCCGGCGACGCAGACGTCGAGCTGGACGCGAACAGCCCCGTCGTGCGCATCCGGGGCGTCGCGCTGATGGGCGGCGTGAACGTCACCCGCCGCTCGGCTCCAGGGGAGCAGCACCAGCTCAGGTCTCGGTAGCGGCCTCCTGCTCGCCCGGGGTGGCGATCGCGTCCTGCTCGTGGGCCACCTGCTGGGTCGAGGTCTCGCTCGGGATGGTGCCGGCGGCCGACGAGTCGAGCGTCAGGTTCTCGCCGGTGCTCGGGTCGAACAGGTGCATCTGTCGGGCGTCGACGTAGATCTCCGCCTCGTCGCCCTCCTTGATCCGGCTGGCCCCGTCCAAGGAGATCACCAGCTGGGTGCGCAACGACTCACCGTCGAGGTCGCGCTCGAGCTGGAGCAGCTGCTCCTGCACCTCGGGTGGCGCCTCGAACGGGACGTAGGCGTACGCCTCGTTGCCCAGCCACTCCACGACGTCGACCTTGGCCTTGAACGTCGATCCCTGGGTCTTGCCGGAGTCCAGCACCGACGCATCCTCGAAGTGCTCGGGCCGGATGCCGGCGATCAGTAGTCCCTTTCCCTGCGCCTTCTTGGCACGCTCCTCGGGGATGGTGACCGACCCGTACGGCATCTTCACCTGGTTGCCCTCGATCGTCGCCGGCATGAAGTTCATCGGCGGGCTGCCGATGAAGCCGGCGACGAACAGGTTGACGGGGTTGGTGTAGAGCTCGCGCGGTGTGGCGAGCTGTTGCAGCACACCGCGCTTGAGGACCGCGACCCGGTCGCCCAGCGTCATCGCCTCGGTCTGGTCGTGAGTGACGTAGACCGTGGTGATGCCGAGCCGACGCTGCAGCCGCGCGATCTCGGTGCGCATCTGGCCGCGCAGCTTGGCGTCCAGGTTGGACAGCGGCTCGTCGAACAGGAACGCCTGCGCGTCCCGCACGATCGCGCGGCCCATGGCGACGCGCTGCCGCTGGCCGCCGGACAGGTTGCCCGGCTTGCGCTCGAGGTGCTCGTCGAGCTCGAGGGTGCTGGAGGCCTCACGGACCTTCCGGTCGACCTCCTCGTTGCTCGCGCCGGCCAGCCGCAGCGGGAACGCGATGTTCTCGTAGACGCTCAGGTGCGGGTAGAGCGCGTAGTTCTGGAACACCATGGCCAGGTTGCGGTCGCGAGGCGCGAGATCGTTGACCCGCTTCCCGCCGATCACCATGTCGCCGGAGGTGATGTCCTCGAGGCCGACGATCATCCGCAACAGGGTGGACTTCCCGCAGCCGGACGGCCCGACGAGGATCATGAACTCCCCGTCGTCCACGTCGATCGACACGTCGTTCACGGCCGGGAAGCCGTCGCCGTACTGCTTGACGATGTTCTTCATCTCGATGGCAGCCATTGGATCAACCCTTCACTGCGCCGGAGGTCAGACCGGCGACGATTCTGCGCTGGAACAACAGGACGATGATGATCACCGGGATCGTCACGATCACCGATGCCGTGGCAAGCAGGGAGTAGGGCGGGTTGAACGGATCGGGCCCCACGAAGAACGACATCTGCGCCGGCACCGTCCGCGAGGCGGTCGTGGACGTCAGCGAGATGGCCAAGGCGTACTCGTTCCAGGCGAAGAAGAACGTCAGGATCGCGGCCGTGAACACACCGGGTGCCGCGAGCGGGACGATCACCTTGCGAAACGCCTGCCACGACGTGGCGCCGTCGACCTGGGCAGCCTGCTCCATCTCCCACGGGATCTCACGGAAGAACGCCGACAGCACCCAGATCGCCAGCGGCAGTGTGAACGTCAGGTAGGGGATGATCAGGCCCGGCCAGGTGTTGAAGAGGTGGAACGTTCGCCACATGTCGAACAGGGGGCTGATCAGCGACACCACCGGGAACATCGCGATCGCCAAGGCGATCGAGAGCACCACCCGCTTGCCCTTGAAGTCCAGCCGGGCGATCGCGTACGCCGCGAAAGTCGCGAAGATCACCGACAGCACCGTGGCGATGATGGCGATCCCGAACGAGTTGCGCAGGGCGTCGGTGAAGTCACCGTTGGACAAGATGTCCTTGTAGTTCTGGATCGTCCATGACTTCGGCAGGAACTGCGCACTGCCGGACGTGGTCTCGGCCACCGACTTGAACGACAGCGACAGGATCCAGGCGACCGGTAGCAGGCACCAGATCAAGATGACGATGAACCCGACGATGACCCCGGGTCCGAGCTTCTGCTTCATCAGCCCTCCCCTCGTGCCGAGGCCAGATCGACCTTGAACAGCTTGACGATCACGAACGCGATGATCAGCACGGCGATGAACAACAGCACCGACAGCG
>JAICSC010000416.1 GCA_025937085.1 Nocardioides sp. | reverse complement strand
CCTACGAGGCGCTGCGGATCGCGCGCGGCGAGCCACGGCTCGGCCTGGACACCGACGAGCGGACGATCCCGAACGAGGTCGGGTGGATCGACACCGCCGTCCACATGGACAAGGGCTGCTACCGCGGCCAGGAGACGGTCGCTCGGGTGCACAACCTGGGCCGCCCGCCGCGCCGGCTGACGATGTTGCACCTCGACGGCTCGGAGAACCGCCTGCCCACCCTCGGCGCTGCGGTCATGCAGGGGGAGAAGGCGGTCGGCTTCGTCGGCACCTCCGCCCGCCACCACGAGCTCGGCCCGATCGCGCTGGCCCTGGTCAAGCGCAACGTCCCGGTCGACGCCCAGCTCGACGTCGACGGGATGCCGGCGGCCCAGGAGGTCGTGGTCGATCCCGAGGTCGGCCTCCACTTCCGCCGCTGACGTCTGCCCCGTGTTCGATAGTCCACGTGTTCGATAGTCCCCGACGTTTTGGCTGGGTTACTGGCGAGTAACCCAACCAAAACGTCGGGGACTATCGCCTCCGGGCGTACTGGACGTGGGTGGAGGTGTGGGCGAAGCCGAGGTTGGTGTACGTCGCGATGGCGGCCCGGTTGTCGGACTCGACGTACAGCAGGATCCGGCGTACGCCGCGCGAGGCCAGGTGGGCGAGACCGGCCGCGGTGACCGCCCGGCCGAGTCCGCGGCCCTGGGCGGCAGGGTCGACGGCGACGACGTACACCTCGCCGTGATCGGCGTCGTGGACCTTGGTCCAGTGGAAGGCGAGCAGCCCGTCACCACCATCGGCGACCAGCAGGCCGGCCGGGTCGAACCACGGCTCGGCCATCCGCTCGGCCAGGTTGGCGGCGTCCATCGAGCCCTGCTCGGGATGGTGCGCGAACGCTGCGCCGTTGACCCGGAGCACCTCGTCGGCATCGGTGTCGCGATAGCCGCGGATGGTCACGCCCTCGACCGGCGGTACGTCGACCGGGCCCGCCTCGCGCTCCATCACCCACAGCTCGCGGGTCGCCTCGAAGCCGAACCGCTCCGCCAGCGCGGCCGCGGCCGGGTGGTTCGCGTGCGACCACGCGGTGACGTCGTCCGGGGCCTCGGCCAGGGCCGCCTCGACCAGGGCCGTTCCCCGGCCGTTGCCTCGCGCTTCCGGGGCGACCACGACATCGAGGTCTCGACCGCGGAGCAGCGCGAACCCGTCCTCGGCCAGCCAGAGGGCGTTGCCGTCGGGTCGGCGGTGGGCCAGCGACATCCGGGCCGCCTCGTCGATCGGCTCGACGCCGTCGCTCGCGGCGGACGACCGGGTGACCCGGTCGACGAGGTCGAGGGCGCGGTCGAGATCGGCCCCGACGGCCCGCTCGACGCTCAGCGGTTCGGTTCCGACGGAGCACGCTCGCCCGACGGAGCACGCTCGTCCGACGGAGCACGCTCGTCCGACGAAGGCCGGTCGGCGGTCTCCTTGGCGGGGAGCACGAACCGGTAGCCGACGTTGCGGACGGTCCCGATCAGGGTCTCGTACTCGGGTCCGAGCTTGGCGCGGAGGCGGCGTACGTGCACGTCGACGGTGCGGGTGCCACCGAAGTAGTCGTAGCCCCAGACCTCCTGCAGCAGCTGGTCACGGTTGAAGACGCGACCGGGGTGCTGGGCGAGGTACTTGAGCAGCTCGAACTCCTTGAACGTCAGGTCGAGCGGCCGAGAACCGACCGTCGCGGTGTACGTCGCATCGTCGACCACGACCTCGCCCGTACGGATCACGTGGTCGTCCGGCTCGGACTCGTGGCGCGCCGCGTGGAGCCGCCCGATCGACAGCCGGATGCGGGCCTCGAGCTCCGCCGGCCCGCAGGTGTGGAGCACGACGTCGTCCATGCCCCAGTCGTGCGCGACCACGGCCAGCCCGCCCTCGGTCACGACGAGCAGGACCGGGCAGTCCGTGCCGGTCGTCCGCAGCAGCCGGCACAGGTCGCGCGCATGGGCGAGCTCCTGCCGTCCGTCGACCAGGATCAGGTCGGCCTGGGGGGCGTCGACCAGCGCACTGCCCTCGGCGGGCAGGATCTTGACGTGGTGACCGAGCAGCGCCAGGCCGGGCAGCACCTCGGCGCTCGGCTG
>JAICSC010000064.1 GCA_025937085.1 Nocardioides sp. | reverse complement strand
GCCGCGAGGTCGCGGACGTCGCGCAGGCTCTCCACGGCGTCGAGCAGCGGCTGGATCGGAGCCGTGCCCAGCCCTTCGACCGCGGTCTCGTCCATGAACGACGCGTAGAGACACGCGATCCGCATGGCGTCCTCGTCCAGGCCCTCCTCACCGGCGACGACCTTCTCGGCCAGCTCCTCGATGATCGCCCGGACCTGCTGCTCCGCCGCGTCGGCGAGCATCAGGAACGGGCCCCAGCTGCCCTTGTCGGCCGGAATCTCCTCGGTCAGGTACCACCGGCCGTTCACGTGGCCGAACAGGTCGTCCTGCGGCCGGACGGACAGATCCATGCCCTCGCGGGCGTCGTCGAGCGTGCTCACGCGGGGGAGCCTACGGGGTCGGCGCAGCCTCCGGGTCGTCCGCTTGTGGTGGTGTCATGGCCCCACGTGGCGCGGACAAGCGTCGGTCCACCTCGCCGGGTCCCGGATATACCTCCTGATACTTTGGTGAAGTATCAAGACGTATCAGGAGGTCGCGCCGTCCCCGAGCCACTCCCGAACCCCTACACACCCGGTCAGGTGCCCCGCGTGCTCGCTGGGCGACGCAGCGAGCTGGCCAGGATCCGCGACCAGCTGGGGCGGGTAGGCACGTTCGGGGAGATCGGCGGCCCACTGCTGGTCTTCCACGCGCCGCGCGGCCTGGGCAAGACCTCGTTGCTCCGGGCGGCTCAGCGCGACGCGGAGGAGTCCGGCTTCGTCTCCGCCTGGGTGGCCTGCTCGCGGCAGCACCCCTTCCTGCCCGAGCTCGTCCGCGCCGTGGGACGTGCGCTCGAGCGCGCTGAGGTGATCCCTGCCGACGAGTCCGCCCGCTGGCACGCGCGGCTCGACCGGGTCGGCGTACAGCTCGGGGTGCCGGGCGTCCGCGTCACGGGCGAGGTCGCCCGGACGCCGCCGCCCGAGCCCGCGGCGGCGCCGATCGCGGCCGTCGAGGACCTGCTGCACGACGCGGCTGATCGAGTACGCCGCCGGGGCGGGGCCGGTCTGGTGACGTTCGTGGACGAGCTGCACGCGGCCTCCGCCGACGACATGTCCGTGCTCCTGAACGCCTGGCAGAACCTCGACGGCGACCGGGAGCACAACCCGCTGGCCCTGGTGACCGCCGGGCTGCCGGTGACGCCCGAGGCTCTCACCCGGGCAGCGACCTTCGGAGAACGCAGTGCCTTCGTCCCGCTCGACGTCCTTGCCGACCCCGACGCCCGCGCTGCCCTGGCTGCACCCGCAGAGGCGCTGGGCGTCGCCTGGGCGGACGAGGCGCTCGACCGGATCGTCCGCGAGGCGCGCGGTCACCCCTACTTCCTGCAGCTGATGGGCAGCACGACCTGGGCAGCGGCAGTCCCGGGCAACGGCGACACCATCGGACTCGAGGACGTCGTCGCTGGGCTGCCCGGAGCGGACCAGCAGCTGACCGCGATGTACCGGGCGCGTTGGGGAGCCGCCACCAAGCGCGAGCAGGAGTTCCTGTCGGCGATGGCCGAGGCCGGCACCGACAACGTCACCCGGGCCCAGATCGCAGCCGCCCTCGGGACGGACACCCGGTCGATCAGCGTGCCCCGCGAGCGTCTGATCGAGAAGGGTGTGATCGAGCCGGTGGGACACGGGCTGGTGCGGTTCACGATGCCCGGCTTCGCCGCCTACGTGCGCCACCGGAACGACTGAGCGCAGCGCGACAGGGTCGTCCGGAAGCGGGCTACGACCTGGTTGTGGTCGTTCCGCCCTGGGCACCTCGGGTCGGGATCAGGCCGCCTTGCGAGCAAGCTCGCTGCGGCCTCGTTCCGGCCGTTCCGGCCCGACTTCGTCGGGCCGATGTCAGGCCGCCTTGCGAGCAAGCTCGCTGCGGCCTCGTTCCGGCCGTTCCGGCCCGACTTCGTCGGGCCGGAACGTCCTCACTCGGGGTGGACGATGCGATTGAGCTCGAAGTGCATCGGATCGGTGTAGCGCCACACGCCACCCCAGGTGAAGCCCCACCTGCCGAAGATCGCCACCACCTGACGGTTGATCCGACCCACGGTGCCCCGTTGGTTCTCCGGCACGTTCAGGTCGAAGGCCAAGCCGAAGGCGTGGTTCGACAGGGTGGTTGTGCCGGCGATGAAGCGCGGCACGAAGCACCCGCCGTACTGGCTCGGATGGATCGCCGAGGCGAGGCCCTGTGCCTTGATCTCCGCCAGGGCGGCCCGCAGCTGGGGGAACATCTGGGTGTTGCAGGTCATCGGCCCGATGATCGGCATCACCTCGGTGGAGATGTGCGAGGCGACCCAGCCCTGCTGCGGCGCGATGCGGCCCCCGCCCAGCACGGTGTAGCTGTACGACCCGACGGCGTCCGACGGGCTGCCCACCAGGAATGCGGTCTGCACGGCATGCGGGTCGAGCCCGAGCCGGGCGGCGACGTCGAGTCGCTGCACCGAGACCCCGTGGCCGACGATCCGCTGGATCGGCCTGCGGGCGGCCGCCGGTGTGCTCGACCCGGTCGAGACCAGCAGCGCGTTGCCGAGCCGCATGCCGAGGGTCTTCGCCCAGGTCTGGTTGACGACCGCGTCGACCTGCGGGATCTGCGGGGAGAACGCGCCGACGTGGACCCGAGGTGCTCTGGCTCCCGCGCCGAGCTTGACGTAGCCGTTCCTCGTCACCTGCCGGGTGAAGCGCTTGCGCAGCGCCATCTCGCCACCGGCGATCCGGTTCCACTCCGGCTGGAACTGGGCGACCGGGTCGGTGTTGAAGTTCCGGTACGTCGAGGGGTCGACGGCCGCGACGTTGATCGCGTGGTCCTGGATGCTCACCTGCGCCAGGCTGAACTGCTCCACCTGGGTGACCCCGCGGACGTGGCGGATCCGCCGGACCATGCGGTCGCTGAGGGGCTGCTGGCGAAAGATCAGCATGTCGGCACTGTGCAGCGGGGCCCGGAAGGGGCCCGGAGGATCGACCGCGTGCCCGGGGTCGGCCGTCGCCGAGGACGCCGCGCTCGTCGGAGACGGCTGTCCGACCGCGCTCGATGTCGGGGCGGTCGCGGTCCCCGCCGACGAGCCTTCGCCGCAGGCTGACAGGGCCAGGAGGGGGAACGCGCAGGCGAGGACGACCGTCGCCTGCGCGCCCCGACTCCGCATGGGGTCGAGGGTAGTTGCGACCTCCGCACCGCCCGGTGTCCGTGGGCGGGACCGGGACCCCGAGTCAGCGGCCCCGCTCGGGGCAGTCGAGCTGGTGCCGCGACGACACGGGCTCCGGCGGGCGCTCGTCCTCGGGGTAGGCCACCGGGCCGTGGGTGATCGTCAGCCACGAGATCACGCCGCCCAGCGCCAGCAACGCGGCGCAGACCAGCATCGCCCTGCCGTAGGCGGTGTCGAACGCCCGCGGGTCGGCGTACTGGTCGCCCGAGAGGCCGACGGCCACCGGCAGCGCCGCGACGGCGAGCAGGGACCCCGCCCGGGCGACCGCGTTGTTGACCCCGCTCGCGATCCCGGTCCGGTCCCCGGGCGCCGCCGCGAGCACCGTCGAGGTCAGCGGCGCGACCATCAGCGACAGCCCGAGTCCGAAGACGACCACCGGCGGCAGCACGCCGGTCCAGTACGACGTGCCGGCGCCCACCGCGGACAGCCAGGCCACTCCCACGGCCATCACCAGCGGCCCGACGGTCATCGGGATGCGCGGCCCGATCCGCGCGCCCAGCTCGCCTCCGCGGGCGGCCAGGAACAGCATGATGATCGTCAGCGGGAGGGTGGCGACGCCGGCCTCCAGGGCGCCGTACCCGAGCACCGTCTGCAGGTCGATGACAAGGAAGAACATCACGGCGCCCAGCGCGGCGTACACCAGCAGGGTCATCGCGTTGGCTGCGCTGAAGTTGCGCGAGGCGAACATGCTCAAGGGCATCATCGGGTGTGCCGTGCGTTTCTCGACGGCCAGGAACGCGATCCCGCCGATCACCCCCGCGGCCAGTGCGACCAGCGCGAACGACGTCTGCCACTCGATCAGCCAGTACGTGAGTCCGGCCAGGAACACCGCCGCCAGCACAGCGCCCGGGACGTCGAACGGCCCGTCGCTCTTCGCCCGGGTCTCCGGGACGTACTTCAGGGCCACCAGCACGGTGACCGCGGCCAGCGGCGCATTGATCAGGAAGATCCACCGCCAGCTGGCGTACTGCACGAGCCCACCGCCGACGAACGGGCCGATGGCCGCCGCGATGCTGCCGAGGCCGGACCAGGCACCGATCGCCCGCCCCCGGTCCGCGCGGGTGATCACCGCCTCGATGATCGCCAGGCTCCCCGGTGTGAGGAGTGCGCCGCCGATGCCCTGCAGCACCCGGGCCCCGATGAGCGTGGTCGGGCTCGGCGCGATGCCGCAGAGGACCGACGCGGCGGCGAACCACACGACGCCGATGATGAACACCCGCCGCCGCCCGATCCGGTCGCCGAGCGCGCCGCCGAGCAGGATCAGGCTGGCCAGCAGGAGGAGGTAGCCGTTGGTGATCCACTGCAGCTGGGCCAAGGAGGCTCCGAGGTCCTGCCCGATCACCTTGAGGCCGACGTTGACCACGGTGCCGTCGAGCATCGCCATCCCGGACCCGAGCACGGCGGCGAGGACCACGCCGCGACCCGCGGCCGAGGAGTACTCGATGGATCCTGCGGTCACCCTCGGCAGCCTACGGCCGGCGAGGCCCCGTCAGGGCTCGAGCACCGTGTCGTCTGTCAGCCGGACGTCCAAGGGCGCGAACAACACCTTGATGTCGGGGGACACCCGCCGTCGAGGGCCTTGAACAGCTCCGAGACCACCCACTGGTATCGGGTAGTCGGGGACGGCGTCACGATGAGGACCCCGTCGATGAGCTCGTAGCGGCGCCCCTCATCGGGCATCCGCTCCAGATAACCGTAGGTCAAGGGTTCGCTCGGTGCGCGCTCGTACACCGTCATGGCTCCCATGGTGCCTCCTCCAGGACATGCCGACCAGCGTGCCTGAGACGCCGTAACCGCCAGCGTCGGTCATCGACAGGTCAGGGGCGCAGCGCGCGACCCACGATCCAGGCGATGTCGTCGGCGGTCGCGGCCGGTTCGCCGAGCGGGTGGACGACGTGCGACAGCACCAGCCGGACCACCATCTCGACGGCGGCGTCGAGATGGCGCGCGTCGATGTCGATCGGGTACGTCGCGACTCGCCGCTGCACGGCCTGGGTCGCCGTCAGCATCAGCGCGTCGTTCCGGGTCGTCAGCAGCGGCAGCAGCTCCGTCTCCGCGCCGTACGACGCCGAGACCACCGCCTGGAGCAGGGCGTTGCGCCGGGCGAGCTCGAGGACGCCGCGGGACGCCGCGCGGATGGCCTCGACCAGGTCGTGCGGGTGCTCGTCGAACGCCGTGTCGACCACGGCCAGGAACTTCGCCAGCTCGGCGAGCACCATCTCCTCGGCGAGCTGCGGCTTCGAGCCGACCTCGTTGTAGACGGTCTGCCGGGAGACGCCCACCCGTTCGGCCAGCTTCGCCATGGTCACGCCTGCCCAGCCGACCTCGAGGGTCAGCTCCGCAGCAGCGGCGATCACGCGCTCGTGGGTGGTCAGCACCGCGGCCGTGGTCATCCCGCCAGTCTAGGAAGGCGCGGCCGCCCGCCCCGGGCCAGGGATTCGCGTCCCGTCCCTCGGTCAGCCGGCTGCAGCGGACTCGACCGCGACGAAGTCGACCTTCTCGCGGACGCCGCAGTCCGGGCAGCACCAGGTATTCGGGATGTCCGACCAGGCCGTGCCGGCGGCGAAGCCCTCTCGCTCCTCGCCGGCGACCACGTCGTAGGTGTAGTCGCATCCCGGGCAGCGCCACGCCGGCGTGTCGTCTTCCCCGGTGGTCGAGGAAGGCCCGACTGCGGAACCGGTGGTCGAGGAAGGCGCCCTGGAGCCAGTCTCGAAACCACCCTCCGCGGTCGACGACGGTACGGCGTGCGCAGCGAGGACCTGGTCGCGCTTGCGGGGGCTGATGTTGGCGAGGGAGATGTCTCCACCGAAGTGCGCGAGCACCCGCGGGTCCATCACCCGACGCCACACCGCGGGGACGATCGCGAGCACGATCATGCCGGCGTACCCGGTCGGCAGCACCGGACTCTCCTCGAAGTCGCGCAAGGACTGGTAGCGCCGAGTGGGGTTCGCGTGGTGGTCGCTGTGCCGCTGAAGGTGGTAGAGCAGCACGTTGGTCGCGATGTTGTTGGAGTTCCAGGAGTGCGAGGGGTCGACCCGCTCGTAGCGCTGCCGCTCCCCGACGCCGACCTTCTGGCGGAGCATCCCGTAGTGCTCCATGTAGTTGACGACCTCGAGCAACGAGAATCCGACGACCGCCTGGATCAGCAGGTACGGCGTGATGCCGGGGCCCAGCCAGGCGACGAGCGCCCCCCACAGCACGGCCGACATCAGCCACGCGTTCAGCACGTCGTTCGTGAGCCGGAAGGGGTGCTGATTGCGACGGGCGATCCGCCGCTTCTCGAGGTTCCACGCAGACCTCAGCGACCCGCCGACCGTGCGCGGCCAGAACTGGTAGAAGCTCTCGCCCACCCGCGCCGACGCCGGGTCCTCGGGGGTGGCGACGCGCACGTGGTGACCCCGGTTGTGCTCGATGTAGAAGTGGCCGTAGAAGCTCTGGGCCAGCGCGATCTTCGACAGCCAGCGCTCGTTGGCCTCCTTCTTGTGGCCGAGCTCGTGGGCGGTGTTGATGCCGATGCCGCCGATGCAGCCGATCGAGACCGCGATCCCCACCTTGTCGATCGTGGCCAGTCCACCGCCGGCGACGAGCCACATGGAGCCGAGGAGCCCGGCGTACTGGATCGGCAGGAAGAGGTAGGTGATCCAGCGGTAGTACTTGTCCTTCTCCAGCGCCTCGATCACGTCGTCGGGCGGGTTGGAGCGGTCGAGGCCGGCGAGCAGGTCGATGGCCGGGACGACCACGAGGATCACGATCGGGCCGATCCAGAACCACGCGCCCCACCCCGTCAGCCGCCACATCCCGATCGCGATGAACGCCAGCGACGGGACGACCAGACCGATCAGCCAGAGGTAGCGCTTCTTGTCGCGCCACTGGTACGTCGAGCCCGGTGGCACGGTGCTGCGGACGATCCCGGACGTCATGACTGCCTCCTGCTCGGTGATCGAGCCTGTCGAGACCAGGTTTACATCACCATATGATTTGTAAAGTCATCCGACAAGGCGCCCACTCGTCGCCGAGGTTGCCCAACGGCCCGGACACGGGGAGATTGGGGCCATGACTGCGAAGGGTTCGGGTCTCCCGTTCGGGATCGACTTCGGCGGCAGCGGCATCAAGGGCGCGCCGGTCGACCTGGCACGGGGCGGGTTCGCCGCCGAGCGTGTGCGGATCGACACCCCGCAGCCCTCGACACCCGAGGCCGTGGCCGAGGTCTTCGCGGCCCTGCTCGGCACCTTCCCGCGCTCGGAGGAGCCGGTCGGGGTCACGGTGCCGGGCGTGGTCGTCAAGGGTGTCGTCCACTCCGCCGCGAACATCGACAAGCACTGGATCGGCGAGGACGCGGACCGGCTGTTCACCGAGCGGACCGGACGCGACGTACACGTCGTCAACGACGCCGACGCGGCCGGCCTGGCGGAGGTGCGGTACGGCGCGGCGAAGGGCCGCCGGGGACTGGTCATCGTCACCACGCTCGGCACCGGCATCGGGTCCGCGCTGGTGTACGACGGGGTCCTGGTGCCCAACTCCGAGCTCGGCCACCTCGAGATCGAGGGCCACGACGCCGAGAAGGGGGCAGCCTCCAGCGCAAAGGAGCGTGAGGACCTCTCCTGGCACGAGTGGGCGAAGCGGCTGACGACGTACTACCGCAAGCTGGAGCAGCTGTTCTCGCCCGAGCTGTTCGTGGTCGGCGGTGGCGTCAGCAAGCGGGCCGACAAGTTCTTGCCCCTCGTCGACATCGAGACCGAGATCATCCCCGCCCAGCTCCGCAACGCCGCGGGCATCGTCGGCGCGGCTCTCTATGCCACCGAGGCCTCCGACTGAGGGTGGGGGCGCGTTCGCGCCCACCGCTCAAGCCTCGGCGCCGAGCTGCTGCTCGATGTCGGCGACGAGAGCCTCCGGCTCGGTCTGGGGCGCGTAGCGGTCGACCACGGACCCGTCGCGGGCGAGGAGGAACTTGGTGAAGTTCCACTTGATCGCTCCGCCGAGCAGACCGCTCTTCTCGTCCTTGAGCCATCGGAAGAGTGGGTGGGTGTCCCCACCGTTCACGTCGATCTTGGTGAACATCGGGAACGAGACGCCATAGCTGCGCTCGCAGAACGAAGCGATCTCGTCCTCCGTGCCGGGCTCCTGGTGTCCGAACTGGTCACACGGGAAGCCGAGCACGGTGAACCCGCGGCCGGCGTAGGTGTCGTAGAGCCGCTGCAGCCCCTCGTACTGCGGCGTCAGACCACACTTGCTGGCGGTGTTCACCACCAGCACTACGTCGCCCACGTAGGTCCCGAGGTCCTGGTCCTTCCCGTCGATCGTGGTCGCGTGGAAGTCGCCCAGGGTGGTGGGCACCGTCATTCCTCAACTCCTCTGATGGCAGCGGCGACGGCCTTCGGCACGTCGGGGTGGAACACGGTCGGGATGATGAAGTTCGCATTGAGCTCGTCGTCGCCCACCACGTGGGCGATCGCCTCCGCGGCCCGCAGGAGCATCTCGACGGTGATCTCCTTGGCCCTGGCGTCGAGCAGACCCCGGAAGACGCCGGGGAACGCGAGCACGTTGTTGATCTGGTTGGGGAAGTCCGAACGGCCGCTGGCCACGACCGCGGCGTACTGCTCGGCCTCGGCCGGATCGACCTCGGGGTCGGGGTTCGCGAGCGCGAAGACGACGGCGTTCTCCGCCATGTCGGCGATCCACTCGGCGGGCAGGATCCGAGGCGCGCTGACCCCGATGAAGACGTCGCTCCCCCGGAGGGCGTCGTGCAGACCGCCGTGCAGGCACGAGGCGTTGGTGCGCGTGGCGAGCTCGGCCATCGCGGGGCTGAGGCTCGCGTCGTCGGAGGAGAGGATGCCGTGGATGTCGCACACCACGACGTCCCCGGCACCACCGGCCAGCAGCAGCGTGACGATCGCCGAGCCGGCCGCTCCGGCGCCGGATACGACGATGCGCACGTCCGCGAGCTTCTTGTCCACGCATCGCAGCGCGTTGGTGAGGGCGGCGAGCACGACGATGGCCGTGCCGTGCTGGTCGTCGTGGAAGACCGGGATGTCGAGGCTCTCGCGCAGCCGGCGCTCGACCTCGAAGCAGCGCGGCGCCGCGATGTCCTCGAGGTTGATCCCGCCGAAGCCCGGAGCGATCAGCTCGACGGTCCGCACGATCTCGTCGGTGTCCTGGGTGTCCAGACAGATCGGCCACGCGTCGATGTCACCGAAGCGCTTGAACAGCGCGGCCTTGCCCTCCATCACCGGCAGCGCGGCACCCGGGCCGATGTTGCCGAGACCCAGCACGGCCGAGCCGTCGGTGACGACCGCCACCGAGTTGCCCTTGATGGTCAGCCGCGAGACGTCCTCTGGGTGCTGGGCGAGCGCCGCGCTCACCCGCCCGACGCCGGGCGTGTAGGCCATCGACAGGTCGTCGCGGGTGCGGAGCGGGACCTTGGAGGTCACCTCGATCTTGCCGCCGATGTGGAGCAGGAAGGTCCGGTCGCTGACCTTGTGCACCTCGACGCCTTCCACCTGACGGACCGCGTCCACGACCACCTCGGCATGACCGGCGTCCGCCGCCGAGCAGGTGACGTCGACGACGAGCCGGTCGTGGCTCGAGTCGGCGACGTCGATCGCGGTGACGATGCCGCCGGCCTTCGCGATCGCGGTGGCCACGGCACCGACGACCCCGTGGTCCGGCGCGGTGTGCAGGCGCATCGTGATGGAGTACGACGACGGGGTGGCCGACATGCTGCTCACACTAGATGCTCAGACCAGACGCTCGGCGTGCGTGTCCCCATCCCGACCGTGCCGGGACCTGAGCAGCACCCCGGCGAGGAGTACGAGTGCGACGGCTTCCGCCACCGCGATCCCACCGACGAGCACGCCACGATCGGTGTCGTACAGCCAGCCGGCCAGACCGCCGCCGGCCAGGGCGGCCACGGCTTGGAAGGCCGCGAACGCGCCGTACGCCGTGGCGAGACGGGTCGGTGGAACCAGGTCCGCCACGAGCGCCTTCACCGTGGAGTCCTGGACCCCGGTCGCAGCACCCCACAGCAGCACCCCGGCGACGGCGACGCCGACCCGCTGGGTGAAGACGAGCACCGGGACGAACGCCACGACCACCGGCAGGAGCAGCAAGGTGCCCCCGCCGACCCGGTCATAGGCGAACCCGGTGCCCAGCGAGGCGACCGCCTCGGCGGCCATGCCGGCGGCGTACACCACCGGGACGACGGCCGCCGCCACCAGGTGCTCGTGGACGAGGTGGAACGAGATCACCCCGAACGTCATCAGCCCGACGGTGGTGAGTGCGCAGGCGACGGCGTACACGTAGAAGCGTCGCGGCAGTGATACCAACGCCACGCTCTCCGCGGACGACTCGTGCCGCGGGTCGCCGACGTGGCGATGCATCCAGGCCAGGACGCCGAGAGCCACCGCCCCCGGCACGGCGAGCACCAGCAGCCCCGGCCACTGATGGGAGGTGAGGGCCACGACGGCGGCCACCAGCAGCGGTCCGAGGAAGGCACCCGTCTGATCCAGCGCCTTGTGGACGCCGAAGCCGCGGCCGCGGCCGACGTTGCGTGCGGCGACCGCGAGCAGGACCGACTTGGCCGGGCTGCGGATCGCCTTGCCGGTGCGCTCGGACAGCACCATGGCCGACCCGAAGGCCAGCCCGGCGCCGCCGAGGGCCGGAGCGAGCGCCATCATCGGGACGGCTACGGCGGTGAGCGTGTAGCCCACCACCATCCAGCGCCAGTAGCGGCCGCTGCGGTCGGCGGCCGGTCCGGAGAAGAGGCGGAACCCGAGCGCCGCTGCCTCACCCGCGCCGGTGACCAGGCCGACGGTCAGGGCGGACGCACCGAGCGACGCCAGGAACGGCCCGGTGATCGAGCGAGCACCTTCGTAGACGAGGTCGACCAGGAGGCTGACCACACCCAGCCAGACCACCGTCCGCCATCCGCCCCAGACGCGGGTGGTCAGCACCTCCGGATCAGACGTCACGAGTACGCCGGTGCCAGGCCCAGAGCAACCCGACGGCGATCAGCGCCACGACGGCCGCGCTGGTCACGCCGAGGGCGTGGGTGATCCTGCTGATCGAGTGGGCGGCGAAGTAGCCGAGCAGGACGCAGGCGGTGCCCCAGAGCACCCCGCCGATCACGTTGAAGGCGAGGAATCGCCGGTAGCGCATGAGGCTGGCCCCGGCCAGCCCCGGCATCACCGCACGCAGGAACGCCGTGAACCTCCCGGCCACGACGGCCCGTCCACCGCGCCGGCGCAGGTAGGCCTGGGCGTCCGCGAACCGTTCGGGATGGTTGCGCAGGACCGGCGCTCGCACCAGCCGCGGCCCCAGCGCGCGTCCGACCTCGAACCCGACACTGTCCCCGGCCACGGCCGCCAGGATCACGACCGCGAGCACCAGCGCAACCGAGACCTTCCCGGCGTCGGCGAGCACGCCGCCGTACACCACCGCGGTCTCGCCGGGAAGCACGAACCCGAAGAAGAGCGCGGCCTCACCGAAGACCAGCGCGGCGATGATCAGCAGCGCGATCCACGGCGGTACGGAGAGGAGGGTGTCGACGACCTTCTGCAGCATCAGCCGACCAGCTGCGCCCGCACGCGCGCCCACTCCCCGATCGCGATCGGGTTCTCGTGGTCACGCAGGTTGATCTCGACGTCGCGGTCACGCAGGCGCAGCACGAGGGACGACGGACCGGTCTCCGCGACCTCGCCCCCGATCACGTAGGTGCCGTCCTCCTGCTTGTCGAGGAGGGACTCCCGGGCGCCGGGTCCGACGTCCTCGACAGCGATCCCGATCAAGGTCGGCCTGCGCAGGCGCCCGCCGAACCGCCAGGACAACAGCACCATGAGCACGATCAGCGCATCGGCCACCAGGACCAGGACCAGCCCGCCCCAGCTGCGGACCTGGCCGTCGACGTGGAAGGCGTCGGGGTTGCCTTGCAGGACGTCGACCTCCAGGCGTCGGGACTGCGCGGCGCGCCGCCCGACGTCCTCGGGGACCTTCACCGTCCGGACCTTCTGCTTCTCGTCGACGTTCTTCGGCAGCCGGAACGAGATCACGGCGTCGTTCCCCGCCCTGTCGACCCCGACCACGGTCGCGGTCACCGGGACGCCGTCTGTCGCCGCCCGGTGCAGAGACCACTCGTGCAGGCCGTAGGGCACGTTGATCACCAGCAGCGCGAGCACGATGAGGATCACCCTTCCCCACCGGAACCCGTCCCGCCGCCGTGTCATGCGCGCAAGTATGACGGGCAGGAGCCGGCCGGCTCGGCCGTAGGCTGCGGCACCGTGGCCGACGGTGATGAACGTCCCGACGCGGACCTCGGTGTCTTCGACACGTTGCTGGTTCGCGGCGGTCGCGCGGTTGGCCTCGGTGCGCACGTCGAACGGCTGGCGCGCTCGGTACGCGAGCTGTACGGCGTGCCGGTGGAGGCAGGTGATCTGGCGTCGCGCATCGCGGCCGAGGCCGTCGGAGCCGTGGGGCTCGCCACCGCGCGGGTGCGCACGTCGTACCACCCGACGACGCGTGGGTGGCAGGTCGCCGCGACCCGGATCGAGGAGCCCGACCTGGACCCGTGGGCGCTTGCCGTACGTCGCGTCCCCGGCGGGCTCGGGCGGCACAAGTGGACCGACCGACGGCTCGTGTCCGATCCGGGCGAGGCCGACGACGTACTCCTGCTCGACGAGCATGGCCGGGTGCTCGAGTGCGGCACGGCCAACGTGTTCGTCGTCCTCGGCGGGGTCGTCGTGACACCGCCGCGGGACGGGCGGATCCTGCCCGGTACCGTCCGCGAACGCGTGCTCGCGCGGCTCCGCGAGAACCACGAGCCGGTCGAGGAGCGGGACGTCAACCTCGCCGAGCTCACGCAGGCGACCGAGCTGTTCACGACCAGCTCCATCCGCGGAGTCCAGCCGGTGGCCAGGTGCGCCGACGTCGGATCCTGGCCG
>JAICSC010000340.1 GCA_025937085.1 Nocardioides sp. | reverse complement strand
TCTCACTCGGCAAGCCCGCAGCGCGCGCCGCTGCGGAGAGCCAGTTCGCGACCGTGCGCGCGGCCGAGAGCCGCGTGACCGCGGCGCTACCGTCCGGCTCGCACGTCCTCTACAAGATGCACGCGATCATGGCGGGCGTCGCGGTCTATACGAAGGTCGCGAATCTCCCGGCCCTGCAGCGCATCTCCGGCGTCTCGGCCGTGTACCCGATCGCGCCGAAGAAGCCGTCGCTCTCGTATTCGGTCTATCTCGAGCACGCGCCTCAGGTCTGGCAGCAGTACGGCGACCTGGGCGAGAACAGCACGGTCGCGATCATCGACACGGGCATCGACTACACGCATGCCGACCTCGGCGGCTCCGGCGACCCGGCGGACTACCAGACCGCGCTCGCCAACGACACGTCGGCGCCCAGCTTCCCCGACTCCAGCAAGATTCTCGGCGGGTTCGACTTCGCAGGCGACGACTACGACGCCAGCGGTGACGTGGGCAGCACGACGCCGAGTCCCGACCCGAACCCGCTCGACTGCAACAGCCACGGGACGCACGTGGCCGGGATCATCGCGGGCTACGGGGAGAACCCGGACGGCAGCGTGTTCGACGCCCTCCACCACCCCAGTGATTACGAGAGCCTGAGCGCGCTCAGCAGCTCCGATTACCAGAACACGTTCAAGATCGGGCCGGGCATGGCTCCGCTGGCCAAGCTCTACTCCTACAAGGTCTTCGGCTGCGACGGGAGCACGAACCTCGTCGCCGCCGCGCTCGACAGGGCCGCCGACCCGGACGACAACGGCAGCCCGGCCGATCACGTCGACGTCGTCAACATGTCCCTGGGCTCCGACTACGGGTCGCCGCAGGACGGCGACTCGGTGGCGTCGAACGCGGCGTCGCAGCTCGGCATCAGCGTCGTGGCGGCGGCCGGCAACGGCGGCGACCTCTACGACGTCGGCGGCTCTCCCGGCAATGCGTCGCGCGTCATCGGCGTGGCGGCCAGCCAGGACGCCTACTCGCAGATCGACACGCTCCACGCCACGGTGAACGCCGTCCCGAAGACGTACGGTGCGCAGCGCTCGGTCGCCTACGACTGGGCCAACGACCCCGACCTCTCGGGCACGGTCGTCGAGCTGGCCGACGCGAGCAACAAGGACGGCTGCGATCCGATCAGCCAGAACCTCACCGGCAAGATCGTGTTCCTCGAGTGGACGGACGACGACTCTGTCCGCCGCTGCGGCTCCGCAGCCCGCTCGCAGAACGCGGAGGATGCCGGCGCAATCGGAGCGATCCTCGGCGAGGACGAGGAGGTCTTCGCTGCGGGCATCACGGGCAGCGCCGACATTCCGGTCGTCCAGGTCGTCAAGTCGGCCTCGGACGAGATCGAGGCGGCGTTGGACGCGAGCCAGACCGTCACCGTCTCGGGGACGACCGCGAACGACTTCGAGCAGGACTTCCCCGCCAACGACGACAAGGTCGCCGACTTCTCGTCGCGCGGCATCCGGATCGCGGGCGACGTGAAGCCCGACGTCACCGGCGTCGGGGTCAGCGTGTTCTCCGCCGGAATGGGCACCGGGGACGACGGCCTGTCGGACAGCGGAACCTCGATGGCGACGCCCGAGGTCGCCGGGCTCTCCGCACTGGTCCGGTCCCAGGACACGTCCTGGAGCCCCGAGGAGGTCAAGGCCGACATCATGAACACGGCCGGCCAGGACCTGTTCACCGGCGACAACCACACCGGCGACAAGTACGCGCCGGGCCGGGTCGGAGCCGGCCGGATTGACGCGAAGGCGGCTCTCGACAACCAGGTGCTCGCCTACGTCACCGACGATCCCGGTGCGGTCAGCGCCTCGTTCGGGACGATCCAGGCGGCAGCGCCGATGACCCTGCACAAGACGATCAAGGTCGCCAACAAGAGCCTGACCAGCGCGACCTACGACGTCGGGTACCAGGCACTGACGTCGGTTCCCGGCGCCGCGTACTCGGTCTCGCCGACCCAGGTGACCGTCGCCGGAGGTGCGTCGACGACCGTCACGCTCACGCTGACGATCAACCCGACTCAGCTGACGAAGACGATCGACCCGACGGTGGCGCCCTTGCAGGGCGGGGTGCCGCGGGAGTTCCTCGCCGAGGCGAGCGGCCGGGTCGTGTTCACTCCACAGGGCTCGAGCCCGACGTTGCGGGTCCCGGTCTACTCCGCTCCGCGGCCGGTGTCGACGATGACGCAGCCCGCCTCGATCGACATGCCGGCCGGAGCCGTCCAGACAGGCACGCTGCCGCTGAGCGGCACCGGCCTCAACCAGGGAACGGGCGCGGCGACGATCCAGTCGATCGTGTCCGGCTTCGAGCTGCAGGCAACGAGTCCAGCTCTGACGGGCATCCCAAGCGACGAGAAGGCCGCCGACCTGAAGTACGTCGGCACGACCTCCGACGCCCCGCAGCTCACGTCGATCGGCGACAACCCGCTCGCTCCGGGCTGCAACCCGGACTTCCAGTGCGGGCTCGAGTACTTCGCGATCTCGACACAGGGCCCGTGGCACACCGCCGCATCGCAGAACGAGTACGACATCTACATCGACTCGACCGGTGACGGCGTCCCGGACATGGTCGCGTTCAACACGCGGCTGACGGACACGGACACGCTCGTCGTCGCCCTGCTCGACCTGAACACCCTCGACATCGTCGACCTCGAGCTCATCAACGACCGGTTCGGTGACACCGACACGGCGCTGTTCGACAGCGACACGCTGGTGATGCCTGTCTTCATCCCTGCACTACCGGGTGTGGCGAGCGGACACTCGCGGATCACGTACGGCGTCGTCACGTTCGGGCAGTTCCAGAGCTCCCCGGTGGACAGCGTCGGCTTCAACAGCGGCCTCACCGCCTTCGACGGGTCGCTCAGCACCGACGTGCTGAATCCGGGCGTGGCCGTCTTCGGCTCCTTCGACAAGAACAGCAGCCCGCTGCTCTGGGCCGACATGCCGGGCACGAGCCTGACGCTCCGGCGTGACGCTGCGTCGTACGCGACCGACCACGGGAAGGGCGCGCTCCTCGTCCACTTCCACAACGCGGTCGGCAACAAGGCGCAGGTCGTGGACATCGACCACCACTCGCTCACGGTGGCGAAGAAGGGCACCGGGAGCGGCACGGTCACGAGCTCCCCGGCCGGGATCAACTGCGGTTCCACCTGTGCGGGCTCGTTCTCGATCGGTGCCCAGGTCACGCTGACCGCCACACCGGCGGCGGACTCGAAGTTCGCCGGCTGGGCGGGCGGCGGCTGCTCCGGCACCGGGACGTGCTCCGTGACGATCAGCGCGGACACGGCGGTCACGGCCACCTTCACCGACAAGCCGCCGAGGGTGACCAGCGTGAAGGTGAAGGTGAACCACAAGAAGAGGACCGCGAAGGCCACGTTCCGCGGCACCGATCCGGGACACGGCTCGAAGGGCCTGCGGTTCAAGTGCAAACTCGACAAGAAGTCGTTCAAGAACTGCCGCTCGCCGAAGCTCTACAAGCACCTGCACAAGGGCAAGCACACGCTGCAGGTCAAGGCGATCGACAGGGCGGGCCACGTCTCGAAGCCCGTCAAGAAGAAGTTCAGGGTCTGAGACCCCGGCTAGCGAGGGGCGGCGCGTGTGGCGCCGTCCCTCCTACGCCTCAGCTCGAAGCGGTTCTCCTCGCCGCGCCAGAGGCGCCCGAGGTTGGCGCGGTGGAGGAAG
>JAICSC010000415.1 GCA_025937085.1 Nocardioides sp. | reverse complement strand
GCTCAGCCTGAATCCACCGATTTGCGGCGTCGCGAGCGTCACCAGATGGGTGTGCTGGCAAGGCGCCCGTCGCGACGGCATACCGGGTGTCTTCCGAGCGGCGGCAACGCAGCCAGCGCGCCCAGATGGTGGCGCGCAGCAGGTGGAAATCGGTGGATCCAGGCTCAGTGGCCGTCGAGGAAGACCGGGCCCGGGCCTCGGGGTGCCACGACGTCGCCGGGGTTGCTGAGGCTGCAGCGCTTCAGGCTCAGGCAGCCGCAGCCGATGCAGGAGTCGAGCGTGTCGCGCAACCGCTCGAGCTGGGCGATCTGTGCGTCGAGACGCGGCCGCCAGCCGCGACTGAGCCGTGACCAGTCGGCCTTGGTCGGGGTGCGGTTGCCGGGAAGGGTCGCCAGCGCCTGCTCGATCTCCTCCAGGGACAGACCGACCCGCTGGGAGGTGCGGATGAAGGCCAGGCGGCGCAGCATCGGGCTCTCGTAGCGGCGCTGGTTGCCCGTCGTACGCCGTGACCTGACCAGGCCGCGGTCCTCGTAGTAACGGATCGCGCTCGTGGCGACGCCCGACCGCTCGGACAGCTCGCCGATCGTGAGTTCCCTCATACGGACCGAGCATGCCTTGACTTGAAGTTCACTTCAACTTGTGCAATTGGTTCGTGGACAACATCCGAAGACTCCTGACCCTGATGACCGGGGACGAGAAGCACGATCCTGCGTCGTACTCGACCCTCGACGTCCTCCGCGTCCTCTACGAGCGGGTGCTCGACGTCTCACCGGAGACGGTCGACGACCCACGCCGTGACCGGTTGCTCCTGTCGAAGGGCCACGGCCCCGCGGCGTACTACGCGGTCCTGTGCGACCGCGGCTTCATTCCCGAGGCTTGGCTGCGGGACTGGGGCTCGTTCGACTCCCCGCTCGGCTACCACCCGGACCGCAACCTCGTCCCCGGCGTCGAGATCTCCAGCGGCTCGCTCGGGCACGGACTGCCGCTGGCGGTCGGTACGGCGCTCGGCCTGCGCGCGCCGGGCATCGACTCGCGAGTCGTCGTGCTCGTCGGCGACGCAGAGCTCGATGAGGGGTCCAACCACGAGGCGCTCGAGCTGGCGGCGGCGCTCGGCCTGGACGCGCTGACCGTCGTCGTGGTGGACAACCGCTCGTCGTCGTACGCCGTACCGGGCCGGATCGCGGAGCGGTTCGCCACCGAGGGCTGGCACGTCGCCACCATCGACGGCCGCGACCACGACGAGCTGGAGACGGCCCTGACCCAGCGACCCGTCGGAGTCCCGAACGTCGTGGTTGCCACCGTCATCGAGGAGGAGCTTGCAGCATGACCACCACCATCGCCCCGACCCGACTGGTGCGCGATCCCCGCGCGCAGTTCGGGTTGACCGTGAACGACCTGCTCGGCGAGGACCCCTCGACCGCGTTGGTGTACGCCGAGATCTCCGGGCGCTTCTTCACCGAGGCCGAGCGCCGCTTCCCCGAGCGCGTCGTCAACGTCGGCATCCGCGAGCAGCTGCTCGTCAACGTCGGTGCCGGCTTCGCGCTGACCGGGATGCGCCCGGTCGTGCACACCTTCGGGACCTTCCTGGTCGAGCGCGGTTTCGAGCAGATCAAGCTCGGCTTCGGCCACCAGGGTCTCGGTGGCGTGCTGGTCGGAGGTGGCGGCTCGTTCGACGCATCCCGCGGCGGCCGCACGCATCAGGCCCCGGGTGACGTCGCTTTGATGGACACCTTGCCCGACGTCGTCATCCACGCGCCCGGCACCTCGGCCGAGACCGACGAGGTGCTCCGCCGCGCCGTCGCCGCGGAAGGTCTGCACTACGTCCGGGTCGTCGAGCAGACCAACACCGAGTCGTTCAGCGGGCCGGGGCTGCACGTCGTACGCCGTGGCTCGGGCGCTGCCGTGATCGCCCTGGGTCCGGTCCTCGACGAGGCGCTCGAGGCGACCACGGGCCGGGACGTGACGGTGCTGTACGCCCACAGCGTGCGGCCCTTCGACGCGGCGACCTTCCGGCAGGTGCTCACCACCCCGGACGTCGTCCTGGTCGAGCCGTGGCTGGCCGGTACGTCGGCCCGCGTCGTCTCCGACGCCCTCCGCGACGT